>NZ_JAERLW010000010.1:0-145175 GCF_018256215.1 Gluconobacter sp. Dm-73
AACCACTTATCCCCATAATCCATTGAGAATCCGAAATGAAGAAAACATGAAAAAAGCGCCTTTACGGCGCTTTTTTCTGACTTTTTTGGATTCAGGTGCTTTGTTTCCCTCTTCAGGACATCCTGTCGAGGCGCATGACATATGGGAAACGCGCTGAAATCCGCCCCATAACGCCAATGATAGATCTCAGATAAGAAAAAACGGCAAAGAAAAACCCGCTTCACCTTCCGATGAAGCGGGTTTTTTTTACACTCGATCTGAACGAAACGTTCAGGCCGAGCTGCGATCCTGAACAGCTTCCAGTTCGGCACGAACCGACTGAAGCTCGCGGCTGATCTGATCGTGCATGTCGACGTCGTTCGGACCGATTTCGGCCCAACGGCTTTCCAGATCCCGCAGACGGGCCTTCGCCTCGTCTATGGACAGCTCGCTCATGAGTTGCGCGGAGTCCGCCAGAATAGTGCAGTGATCTGCACCCATATCGGCGAATCCACCCGTCACGAAGTAACGGTCCACGATCTTGTCGCCCTGATAAAGGGCCACAACGCCGCCCCGCAGCTGAAGCATCAGCGGTGCGCGGTCCGGCATGGCTGCAATATCGCCTTCCATGCCCGGGACCACGGCCATGTCGACATCACGTTCGACAAGGCGCTTTTCCGGGCTGACAATCTCGATGCGAAGCGGCATCGGATCAGGCCTCCTGCTTCATCTTCTCGGCCTTCGCGATGGCCTCGTCGATATCACCGACCATGTAGAAAGCACCTTCCGGCAGGTGATCGTACTCACCAGCCACGACAGCCTTGAAGGAACGGATCGTATCTTCCAGCGACACCAGCTTGCCCGGGGCGCCCGTGAAGACTTCGGCCACATGGAACGGCTGGGACAGGAAGCGCTGGATGCGACGGGCGCGACCAACGATCTTCTTGTCGTCTTCGGACAGTTCGTCCATGCCAAGGATCGCAATAATATCCTGCAGACCCTTGTAGGTCTGGAGGGTCTGCTGGACCTGACGGGCGACCTGATAGTGCTCTTCACCAACGATCTTCGGATCGAGCGAACGGGACGTCGAATCCAGCGGATCAACAGCCGGATAGATGCCCATTTCCGCGATCGAACGGTTCAGAACCGTCGTGGCATCAAGATGGGCGAAGGTCGCGGCAGGTGCGGGATCGGTCAGATCGTCAGCAGGGACATACACGGCCTGAACGGACGTGATGGAGCCCTTCTTCGTAGAGGTAATACGCTCCTGCAGGGCGCCCATCTCGGTGGCCAGCGTCGGCTGGTAACCCACTGCGGAGGGGATACGGCCCAGAAGGGCGGAAACTTCAGAACCGGCCTGCGTGAAGCGGAAGATGTTGTCCACGAAGAACAGGACGTCCTGGCCTTCTTCGTCACGGAAATATTCGGCAAGCGACAGACCCGTCAGGGCGACGCGCGAACGGGCCCCCGGCGGCTCGTTCATCTGGCCATAGACCAGTGCAACCTTGGAACCCTCGGTCGAGCCATCTTCGGCGATTTTGATGACGCCTGCGTCCTGCATTTCGAAATACAGGTCGTTACCTTCACGCGTACGCTCACCGACACCGGCGAAGACGGACACGCCGCCATGGGCTTTCGCGATGTTGTTGATGAGTTCCTGAATGATGACCGTTTTGCCAACGCCGGCGCCACCGAACAGACCGATCTTACCACCCTTGAGGTACGGGCAGAGCAGATCGACGACCTTGATGCCGGTCACGAGGATCTCGGACGCAGCGGCCTGATCTTCGAAAGCCGGAGCCGGGCGGTGGATCGGGAAGCGCAGTTCGCTGCTAATCGGGCCACGCTCGTCGATGGGCTCACCAACGACGTTCAGGATACGACCGAGCGTTGCCGGGCCAACCGGCACCATGATCTGCGTGCCCGTGTCACGGACTTCGGCGCCACGGACCAGACCGTCGGTCGTGTCCATGGCGATGCAGCGGACCTGACGCTCGCCGATTTCCTGCGCAACTTCCAGAACCAGCGTGTGATCGCCGTTCTGGACATGCAGGGCGTTCAGGATGAAGGGAAGATCGCCTTCGAACTGCACGTCCACGACGGGACCGCGCACCTGGGTGACGCGGCCGACCACGTTGTTGGCAGCTCCGGCAGAAGGGGTAAGGGTTTCGGACATCGGATTCGTCTCCTGCGTGATCTCAAACGGCTTCTGCGCCGGAGATGATTTCGATCAGATCGTTGGTGATGTTAGCCTGACGCGTACGGTTGTACTTCTGCGACAGACGGTCGATGGCCTTGCTGGCATTGCGGCTGGCATTGTCCATCGCGGTCATGCGCGCACCCTGCTCGCCAGCAGCACTTTCCAGCAGGGCCGAGAAGATCTGGACCTGAAGGTTGCGCGGCAGAAGCTGCGTCAGAAGCGTCGTCTCGTCCGGCTCGAATTCGTACTGGGCCGTATCGGCATCCGGAGCGGCATTGTCGTTCTCGGGAACCGCGAGCGGAACCAGAGGTGCCTGGACCGGAACCTGCGTCATGGCATTGAGGAAGCGGTTATAGACCAGCGTGCAGCGGTCGATGTCGCCCGCTTCCAGAAGGGTCACGATCCGGCTTCCGATGTCGGTAGCCTTGTCGAACCCGACATCCTTGCCTTCGGTTCCGGCCAGGCGATCAACGATCATGTCCGGATAGTGACGCACGAGGATATCTGCCCCCTTGCGACCGACCGGCAGGATGCGGACCGTCTTGCCTTCCGATACCAGCGTATCGACCAGCTGACGGGCACTGCGGACGATATTGGCGTTGAAGCCGCCAGCAAGGCCACGGTCAGAGGTCAGCACCACCACGAGATGGGTCTGGTCCTTGCCCGTTCCCGCGAGAAGGCGCGGCAGGCTTGTCGCGTCCTCACCCCGGGTCGCCGTCGCCAGCTCTGCCATCATGCGACGCATGGCGTCGGCATAGGGGCGAGCCGCTTCGGCCTGCATCTGGGCGCGTCGCAGCTTGGAGGCTGCGACCATTTTCATCGCGTTCGTGATCTTGCGCGTCGATTTGACGCCCGTGATCCGTCCACGCAGTTCCTTCAGCGAAGCCATGGGCTATCCTCAGGCCGAAAAGCGCTTGCCGAATGCTTCGAGCAGCTCCTTGAGCTTGCCTTCCGTCTCCGGCTTGATCTGGCGGTCATTGCGAATGGCCGTCAGGATGTCAGAGCCCGCACCGCGCAGCTCGGACAGGAGAGCGGCTTCGTAGGCCACAACCTTGTCCACGGCGATCGGATCAACGTAGCCACGCGTACCGGCGTAAAGAACAACAACCTGCTCTTCGACGGGCAGCGGGGACGTCTCGGGCTGCTTCAGCAGCTCGACCAGACGGGCACCACGATCAAGCTGCTTGCGGGTTGCGGCATCCAGATCGGAAGCGAACTGCGAGAACGCAGCCATTTCACGATACTGCGCCAGCTCCAGCTTGATCTTGCCGGCAACCTGCTTCATCGCCTTGATCTGGGCTGCAGAACCCACGCGGGACACGGAGCCACCGACGTTCACGGCCGGACGGATGCCCTTGTAGAACAGGTCCGTCTCAAGGAAGATCTGGCCATCGGTGATGGAGATCACGTTGGTCGGGATGTAGGCAGCCGTATCACCAGCCTGTGTCTCAATGACCGGCAGGGCCGTCAGGGAGCCGCCGCCATTGGCGTCGGACATCTTGGCCGCACGTTCCAGAAGACGGGAGTGCAGGTAGAACACGTCACCCGGGAACGCTTCACGTGCCGGCGGACGACGCAGCAGCAGGGACATCTGACGATAAGCCACAGCCTGCTTGGACAGATCGTCGTAGCAGACGAGAGCGTGCATGCCGTTGTCACGGAAGTACTCACCCATGGCGCAGGCCGTGTACGGTGCGAGATACTGCATCGGAGCCGCATCGGAGGCTGTAGCGGCAACAACGATGGAGTATTCCATCGCGCCATGCTCGGTCAGCGTACGGACCAGATTGGCCACCGTGGAACGCTTCTGGCCGATAGCGACATAGATGCAGTACAGGGACTTCTTCGGATCACCTTCGGCATTGACCGGCTTCTGGGCGACAATGGTGTCGATCAGGATCGCGGTCTTGCCCGTCTGGCGGTCACCAATGATCAGCTCACGCTGGCCACGTCCGATGGGAACGAGAGCGTCGATGGCCTTGATGCCGGTCTGCATCGGCTCACTGACCGACTGGCGCGGCATGATGCCCGGAGCTTTCACTTCGGCGCGGCGGTATTCAACGTCCGTCAGCGGGCCACGGCCGTCGATCGGGTTACCCAGACCGTCAACCACGCGTCCGAGCAGGCCCTTGCCGACCGGAACTTCAACCACGGACTTCGTACGCAGGACGGTGTCGCCCTCGCGGATGCCGTCACCGTCGCCGAACAGAACCACACCGACATTGTCGGCTTCGAGGTTCAGGGCCATACCCTTGAGGCCGGTTCCTTCGAACTCGACCATTTCACCGGCCATGACGTTGTTCAGGCCGTAGACGCGGGCGATGCCGTCGCCGATGGACAGGACCGTTCCCGTTTCGGAAACGGTCTCGACCTGGTCGAAAGACGCGATCTGCTGCTTGAGGATGTCCGAAATCTCGGCGGGACGGATATCCATCACGCGGCTCCCTTCATGGCGTTCTGCAGGCGGGTCAGGCGCCCGGCGATCGAAGTATCAAAGAGTGTGGAACCGATCCGTACGGTCATGCCACCAAGGAGGGCAGCGTCCGTATGTTCGGTCATGGACACGCGGCTGTAACCGGCTTCGGCCAGTCGGGCCTGAAGCTGGCTGCGCTGCGTGTCGTTAAGAGGCTGTGCGGAGCGGACTTCGGCCACGACTTCGCCACGCAGGGCGGAATCAAGCGCCAGAACACCGTCCAGAATGGATGCGAGATCAGGCAGACGGCGGTTTTCGGCGATGACGCCGACGAACCGGCGCAGGACGTCTCCAAAGCCGAGCTTCGACATCAGGACATTCGAAACCGTCTGACCCTGGCGGATGTCCATCCGGGCGTCAGCCAGGAATTTCCGCAGGTCGTCGCTTTCGGAAATGGCGGTACGCAGCGCCTTCACTTCACCCAGAACGTCGGGAAGATTTCCCTGCTCCGAAGCGAGATCATAAAGCGCACGGGCGTAGCGCTGGGCCAAGCCCCCTGTCTGTCCAACCTGCGGCACCTGTGTCACCGTCACACGCGTGTTCCGTCTCACTAAATCCGCCGCAGAGTGCGGCCGGAACCGGCTTATCCGGTCCCTTGCATCAAAACTGTCCGGACCGGGCATAGACGTCCCCGCGCAGGATTCGTCTGAAACCCGGTCCTCCACTTGGCGCCGCCTCTAGCACGCTGTCCCAGCCCTGCGCAACCAAGAGGATCGCAAATAGCCCCCTTAGGCGGAAGGATCGTGACGCGGGTTTGCGTTTTATGCTGCCGAACTGGCATGACGGGCGTTTCACAGCGGCTTTCCGGCAGATTTTCTTCTGCCCCGTCACGCCCTCCCCAATAAAAAACATATGGAGATTCGATGTCTATCCAGAAGCGCCTTTTTCTCCTGCTCGGCGCCCTGTCCGTTCCCGTCCTGGGTCCAGTGGCTCATGCGACCCCCATTGAGGACAAACCCTCCTTCCCCACCATCTCCTATTGGGACAACTGGACCGATCCGCAGGGAACCACGCATCTGACCAAATGCAAGATGTCGACCTTCCATGAAGATTCTCTCACGCCTGATGGCAACAAAATCATGCTCAGCAGCCCCCATGACGGACCGGCAACCGTGACCCTGCGCGTTCAGCCTCCACACTGGAAGGGAGGATGGAGCGAAAGTCATCGGGTGCAGTGGATCGTGCCGCTTTCAGGAATCTATTTCGTCAAGGCCATGGACGGGACCAGCGTCGAACTGAATCCGGGAGACATCCTGCTCAATGAAGACGCGGCGCCGATTGCTCACGGCTCGGATCCCAAAGGCCATCTGTCCGGAAATGTTGGCGATGCGGCCGTGGCGCTTCAGGTTCTCCAGTTCGGAGACGCAACACCGTCGCATACGCCCTGCCAGTGGCAGTGAGGACAGGAACTGAATTTTCTGGAAATCTGGAGCGGGCGAAGGGAATCGAACCCTCCTAAGAAGCTTGGAAGGCTACTGCATTACCACTATGCTACGCCCGCTCGGATTGGGAGTGTCCTTACTCCATCTCCTGTCGAGCCCGCAAGAGGGGAAAATCCAAAATGGAAATTCCACAACAAAGATCTTCAGGGCACTTGACTTTCAGTCCTGAACATTCTCTTTTGCGACCACTGTCGCTGGCATGACGTTCACAAGACGCCTTGCACGACGATAGGGGTGTAGCTCAATTGGCTAGAGCGCCGGTCTCCAAAACCGGAGGTTGAGAGTTCGAGACCCTCCGCCCCTGCCACTCCTTCTCGCCGGATGTCCCCCCCGACACCGGGAGCGGGACTTTCACTTGATTCGAGGACGATGGTGTCGGTCAGTACCCCGAAAGACGAGTCGCGGAAAACAGCGCCTCAAAAGAACGGATCCGGCTTCAATCTGGTCGCTTACGTCCGTGACGTCCGCGCCGAAGCGAAGCGCGTCACGTGGCCGACCCGTCGCAACACCCTGATCACGTCAGGTGCCGTGCTGGTCATGGTCACCGTGACCTGCATCTTCTTCTTCATCGTGGACCAGCTGATCGGCTTTGGCGTCCGCGGACTTTTTGGCGTCGGAGGCTAGGTTCGCACCATGGCGAAGCGTTGGTATGTTGTTCACGTCTATTCCGGATTCGAGAAAAAAATCGCGAGTCACATTCAGGAACAGGCGGCGCAGAAGGGCCTTTCGGACCATTTCGAACAGATCCTCGTCCCTTCCGAAGACGTGACGGAAATGCGCCGCGGCCGTAAGGTCAATGCGGAGCGTAAGTTCTTCCCGGGCTATGTCCTCGTCAAGATGGAGCTGACGGACGAAGCCTGGCATCTCGTCAAGGACACCCCCAAGGTCACGGGCTTCCTCGGAACCCGCAACCGTCCGACCCCCATCACGGCAGCCGAAGCCGACCGAATCATGAAGCAGGCTCAGGAAGGCGTCGAGCGCCCCCGTTCCAGCCTGTCTTTCGAGATTGGCGAGCAGATCCGCGTGGCCGATGGTCCGTTCACATCCTTCACCGGCATGATCGAAGACGTCGACGACGAGCGTCAGCGCCTCAAAGTCAGCGTGTCCATCTTCGGTCGCTCGACCCCTGTGGACCTCGACTTCACGCAGGTTGAAAAGCTCTAACGCTTTTCAGTCTGTCGGTTCTTCCAACAAAAAAGGCTCCCATTCCGGGAGCCTTTTTTGTTTGTACCTTCTGCTAAACCCCATCAGTTCGTGACCGGGGGCGGAAGGAGACGCAGCTTTTCGGCGGCCTGATCGGCAATCGCGGCAACTCCCTGACTCAGGGCTGCGGTCAGCTTTGTCGTACTGGACGCCACCGCATCCTGCGATTGCCAGACGACAGGCGATGTCAGCACAGGACCAATCATCTTCCCTGCCGGGTGAACTGACAGCGTGCCCGTCACGAGCGCATGTCCTGCCGAATCGGCTTCGAAATTACGAACGGTCAGTTCGACATAGGCTGACGGAGTCGTGCTCACCGCATCATTCTCGGCAAAAACAGTCGTGCCCGGCAGACGCTGGGCCAGATCACTTGTCAGCGTCTGACCGACCATATCCGAAAGCGGCTCGCTCCAGCTTGTACCGGTTGCGAGACGCGTCTGGTAATCCTCATTGGCTCTGACGATCGTGTCACGATCCAGCCGTGTGCTCACAACAGGCGTCCGGACCTCGACCACGACAGGACCGCCCGCCTGCGCCACTCCTGGCACGGGTGCGAGCGTATAGAGCGTCGGGTCGCTGCTGCATGCTGCAAGAAGGCCGCTCATCCCCAGAGCACCCATCAGGGACAGGAGACGAAGGCGGGGCGTCGAAGACTGTGTCATGGCTCAGTTCCTGCGGCCGGTAATGAGAGCAGAGGGGTGGTGATCCAGATAATCCGTGAGGAAACGCAGAGACCGTGACATCTGGGTCAGCTGGACGATCATGCCCTGAAGGCTGCGGTGGAAATCCGTGTCGCCGCCATAAGACCCCAGCACCGATTGCGCGCTGTTCATTGTGGTCTGAAGGCTCTTCATCAGTTCCGGCAGGTTCTGGTTGGCGGTTTTCGTCAGCTTGTTCAGGTTCTGAAGCGAGTCTCGCAGGGCCGCGAGTGACTGCGTCACTTCAGGACTGTTCAGACGACCATCCGCATGCGCCAGAAGATCGTTCACATGCCCACCGATTTCGGTCAGCGGCATTGCCGCGATCTTGTCAGTGATGGTGGAGACGGATTCCATAATCCCGTCCATACCGCCCGCCTGACTTGGGAGAACGGCGACATCGCCTTCATAGGTCAGGGTGGTAACGGGCGCACTCTTGACGAATTGCAGGGCGATCATCGATTCGCCAGTCAGGAAGCTGGCGCTCTGGACCGAGGCGCGCATCCCTTCGGCTACGAAAGCCTGAAGATATTTTTCAACAGGCGCATCCCTGCTGTTCTCAAGCCGCTCATCCCAGTTCGAAAGCATGCGCTCTGGCTCAAGCTCCATATCCACGCGGACACGGGGCAGCTTCGTCGGTCCCTGCAGGAGGAGTCGGACATCCGTAACCGTGCCGATCTGGAGGCCAAACATCGTTACCTGACTGCCGTTCGTCAGACCTTTGACGGAAGAGTTGATATACGTCACGACCCGCAGACGCTTGTGATAACGGGCGTTATCGGCATCGGCTTCGCTGGCATAGAGCTTGAAGACGGAATTGGCGGGGGCAGTGGGCAGATCAATGGCAAGGCGTTGTTCCGGCAGACCAAAGGCAATGCCGCCAGAGAACAGAGCCTGAAGCGATTTGAGCTGGACCTTCAACCCGCCCGCACCAAGTCCCACCTGAACGCCCGAGACGTTCCAGAAACGGCTGTCCGTCCGCAGATAGTGGTCGTAGGGTGCCTTGACGAAGGCCTGAATGACGATCGGCCCTCTGCCACCCGGCGGCATCGTGTAGCCAAGCACCTCGCCCACCTGGAGATCGCGGAAGAAGACCGGCGACCCCGGACCAAGCGAGCCTAGCGAAGGCGACACCAGCCAGAACGTCTCACCCGGCTGGTCGGATCGGACGCCGGGCGGTGATTCCAGTCCCTTGAAGAACTTCTGGTAGTGGCCATCATCCGTTCCAGGGTCCAGAGCAATATAGGCACCGGAGAACAGCGTATCGAGGCCGGTGATGCTGGCACCGTTGATCCGCGGACGCACGACCCAGAAACGGGTGTGATCGGTGAGGATATGGGCGCTGTTGGCGTTCATCTGCACCGTCACGTCGACATGCTTCATGTCGTCGCTCAAGGTAATGTCCTGCACCGTACCGAGTGTTACGGCCTTGTTCTTTACCTGCGTCTGGCCGGGCGTCAGGCCATCCGCCGTTTCAAACGTGATGGTGATTTCGGGACCGCGCGTGGCAAAATGCTCCCACGCCAGCCATCCGGCGATGAGAATGGCCACCACGGGAATCAGCAGAATGAGGGAGAAGCGGGTGCGGCGCACCGGGGCTTCCTTGGGCGAGACCGGCTGCTCCCCCCGGTTGTTTCGGGAATCGCTCACGCGCGTTCAGGCTCCATGTCGTTTGGGTCAGAAGAAGGCAGTTGCGGAACGGACTCGGTCGGAGACTCTGTCTCAGGAGGCGTCCCATCCGCCAGAGGAGGGGCAACCACGCCGTTGAGACCGGCTGCATCCCACATACTGCGGGGATCGAAAAGCTCTGCTGCGAAAATGGTCAGAATCACGACCAGAGCAAAGCATACCATCCCCGGATCGGCCGTGACATTCGCCAGAAAGCCGAAATGCACAACGGCGACGAGGATGGAAATCATGAAAACATCGATCATCGACCAGCGGCCGATGATGACGACGAGCCGGTACAGCTTCGAGAGGTTGCGCAGATGCCAGCGGGAACGGAACCGGGTGCCGATGATCATGATGGTCAGGGCCACGATCTTGAGAACCGGCACAGTGATACTGGCAAAGAGCACCAGCAGGGAAAGCGGGATCATTCCCGCCTGCCACAACTCGATCACACCGCTGATGATGGTGCTGGGCGCGCCCTGCCCTACCTTTGTGTAAGTCATGACCGGCAGAATATTGGCGGGCAGGTAGAACACGATCCCCGCCACCAGCAGGCATGTACCAGAGATCAGGCTCTGCGGTTTGCGGCGACGCAGGATCTGTCCGCAACGCGGGCAGTCGCCCATGTCCTGCTCCTGCGGCACGGCGTGATCAAACGCCAGAACCAGATCGCAGGCATGGCAGGAGAGCATGTTTTCCACGGGCGGAATAACGCCGTTGCGGGCATCCAGATGCGCAACGTCCAGACGATGCCCGTGATGGCCTTCAACGGTGGGGCGGATGTCCCGGCTGCGCCAGATCCGTTCGGCATCGAACGTCGAATCCACGGCGGCCATACTCAGCATCAGCCCCCCCAGAAGATAGACGCCGGGCTGAAGAATGACGAGCGCGAGGTCGACGAGCTTCGTGTAGGCCACGAGCACGCCCAGCACATAGACTTCCACCATCGACCAGCCGCGCAGGCGGTCGTACCAGGTGAGCAGACGCGGGGTCCAGTCGGGCATCTGCGGGCGGGAGGCTCCATACAGGATGGCCGCCATCAGTGCGATAATGACCCCGGGCATGATCACCGTCACAAGCGCGACGAGCACGCCGATCATACCATAGCCCTGATGTCCGAGTTCGATCGGCCCACTCATGAGGGAAACGGTATTTTCCCGCCCATAAACATTCAGCGTCATGAGAGGGCTGATGAGAAGAGCGGCGTAGAGTGCGGCGGAGGTGAGGCAGAAAGCCGCCGGAGCGCCAATCAGGGACGTCTTGCGGCGGCGGGCAAGCTGACAGCCACAGCGCAGACACTCCGCCAGATGGCCGGGCTTGAGACGCGGGACATGCTGAAAAAGGCCGCAGGTCGGGCATTCGCGCAGACCCTCCACCGCGTGGATGGAGGCGTGAGGCTCCTGACTGCGGGAGAAGCTGACGGCGTTACGCCACAGCCGTTTATGGAAACGGTCAGACATCGGGCTCCTAACCTAGCGCAGGGAGCCGTCTTTTGACAGTCTGCCCTCCTCCGGGCAGTCCTCTGCATCGGGATATCGACACTCACCGTAGTCCCATTACAGGCATATTGCCCAGAGGACGCGGATTTTATCGGCAATGTTTTGAAAAAATGTGAAGATCCGGACCATGAGGCCGCACCGTGTCCGACAGACGGAACACGGAATATCATAGTCGGATTTTCAGAAAGACCTTGATGGTGCCGGTGAAGAGATTCGAACTCCCGACCCCATCATTACGAATGACGTGCTCTACCAGCTGAGCTACACCGGCGCACCCATCAAGGTGGGCGCGTTCTAACCGAGCCCTTGAGGGTTGGCAAGCCGGAAAATGCAAAAACCGGCCCTCATCTTCAGTAACCCCGTCCTGTGTCGATAACGCCGGTCATGGACTCGCCCGCTTCGTAGCGTCGCAAATTGGCCAGAACGACCTCGGCCGCGCTGTCCGACTGCGCGGCGCTGGCGATATGGGGGGTCAGGAAAATGCGCGGATGATCCCAGAACGGATGTTCGGGCGGCAGCGGTTCGGGCGTGGCGACATCGAGAACCGCCTGTGACAGCTGTCCGCTATCGAGCGCCGGGATCAGATCGTCCTGTACCAGATGACCACCGCGTCCGCAGTTGATGACGCACGCGCCTTTCGGCAGTTTTTCAAAAAGGTCGCGGTTGAGGATGCCGCGCGTGGCCTCCGTCAGCGGGACAAGGCAGACCAGAATGTCGGTCTGTGCCAGAAACTCGCCCAGCTCCGCTTCTCCCGCAAAGGATGTCACGCCCGCGACCTCCCGGCGGCTGCGGCTCCAGCCCCGGCATTCGTATCCGAAAGAGACGAGCTTCTCCAGAACCGGGCTCCCCAGTTCTCCCATCCCCATGACGCCAACGCGATAGAGCTTCGCAGGACGGTTGTGCGAACCGTTCCAGACATGCTCGCGCTGCTGGCGCGCGTAGCGGAACATGTCCCGATGGAAGGAAAACACCGCCCACAGAACATATTCGATCATGCCCTCAACCAGACTGTTCTCCACCATGCGGATGATCTGCACGCCGGGGGGAATATTGGCCAGATTGAGCTGATCGATCCCTGCGCCCAGCGAGAACAGGACTTCCAGATTGGGAAAAAGCGCGCCGAGATCGTCCGGCGTCTGCCAGGCCGCAAGATAGCGGACATCTTCTTTCGGGCCGGTTTCAGGCCAGACATGAAACGGGATATCCGGCCGGACACGAGCGAATTTCTCTCGCCAGACTGCGGCACGTTCGGGCGTATGATGAAAGACGAGCGACATTCTGCATGTTCTCCGGGCGGCAATGAAGTTCGGAGATGCTCGCGCCATGAGGGCTTCGGATCAAGCCCGCACTCCTGCCCTTACACCTGTTTGTGTAGGGACAAAGCCCCGGGGAACGCGGGTCGGGTTCGGACGTAGAGGAGGCTGGATCTCATGCAGGAGGGCAGGATCATGCCTCGTGGGGATAAGTCAGCCTATACCGACAAACAGAAGCGCAAAGCGGAGCATATCGAGGAGAGCTACGAAAAGCGCGGCATCTCCGAAAAGGAAGCGGAACGCCGCGCTTGGGCCACGGTCAATAAGGAAGACGGTGGCGGAAAGAAAAGTGGTTCAGGCCGGAAGAACCATCCGAAATAGAGCTTCCGGATAGAGTCCCCGGCCCGAAAACTGCTCAGGCCGCATCCCAGGCAGCACGGGCAGCATCCACGCCGGCGCCACGGTTGAGCGTTACGCCCTCGCCGGCCAGAACAGAATCGAGCGCGGCCAGCGTAAGGAGCACCTTGTCCTTGCGGGCGTTGAGACCCATGGCCCCGATGCGCCAGATCTTCCCGGTCAGCGGTCCAAAGGACGAGACGATCTCGATGCCAAAATCGTCGCGCATCAGTTCGCGGATGCGGGCATTGTCCACACCGTCCGGCACCCAGACGCCGGTAACATTGCTCATACGGGTGGTGTCGTCGCCATAGACCTTCAGCCCCATGGCCCGCAGCCCGGCAACCATGGCGCGCCCTGCCCTGACATGACGCGCAACACGGGCCTCCACGCCCTCTTCCACAACCAGACGCGCCGTCTCACGCGCGGCATAAAGCATGGAGGTCGCTTCGGTATGATGGTTCATCCGGGCCGGAGACCAGTAGTTCATCAGCATCGCCAGATCGAAATAATTCGACTGGATGACCGGACCACTTCCCTGTTCCTGACCGGTGGCAATCCCGGCTTCATCGTGACGGCGCTTGAGAATGGCAGCAACAGCACGGTCCGACAGCGTGATCGGCGCGGAACCCGGAGGACCGTTCAGGCATTTCTGAAGCCCTGCCGTGGCAACGTCGATATTCCAGGCATCGGTCTCGAACGTCATGCCGCCGAGGGTTGCCGTAGCGTCCACATAGAACAGCACGTCATGCTTGCGGCAGATCCGGCCGATCTCTTCGAGCGGCTGGGCAGTCGTGGTGGACGTGTCGCCATGCACACAGGCGACCAGACCCGGGTTATGCTCAATGACGGCGGCCTCAATGCGAGCCGGATCGACGACCTCCCCCCATTCCACATCCACCGTACACGGGATACCGCCGCAGCGATGGACGATTTCCGTCAGCAGCAGGCCAAAACGACCAAAACGCGGAATGACGACCTTCATGCCCGGCGAGACCAGCGACACCAGAGCGGCTTCAATAGCCGACCGGGCCGAGCCGTTCACAAGCAGCGTCCAGTGGTTCTTCGTGCGGAAGACCTCGCGATACAGGGCCATGACCTCGTCCATATAAGCGGTCATTTCCGGATCCATCTGGCCGATCACGTCATAGGACATGGCGCGCAGGATGCGCGGATGGACGTTGGTCGGCCCCGCCCCCATCAGCAGACGGGACGGCGGATCAAGCTGTGCGTAAGATGCAAGCTGGCTCATGACTGAAACTCCTTGACGAAGGCAAGCAGGGCGCGGTGGGCGAGCTCAACGTCTCCCACACGAACGGTTTCATCGGGGTGATGGCTGAGGCCGCCGGGGCTGCGGATGAACAACATGCCCATCGGGCACAAATCGACCATGGCCATGGCATCATGCCCCGCACCGCTGAGAACGCGCTGGGCCGGACGGCCGGTCACGGTCGTCACGGCCCGGGACAGGCGCTCCACCAGTTCGGGCGCACAGGCAGCGGCAGGCAGGACTTGCGGCGTGTCGAACGTGATGCCGACGCCCCGGCTGGCGGCGATGGCGTGCAGATCTGCGCGAATGGCGCCCACCATCGCATCCCGAGCCGCGTCGGTTTCAGCCCGCATGTCGAGCGAGAAGCGAACTTCGCCCGGAATAACATTCGAGGTATTGGGCACGACCTCAACCTGCCCGACCGTGGCAACCTGCGTGGCGCCTCCGGAGCGGCCATGACGTTCAACAGCGAGAATCATTTCAGCCACCGCCGTCAGGGCGTCCTGACGCATGCTCATGGGCGTCGTACCCGCATGATCGGACTGGCCGGTGACGGTCACCCGGTGGCGGGTCTGGGCGGCAATGGCGGTGACGACACCGATTTCTCCGTCCACACTCTCAATGGCCGGACCCTGTTCGATATGAGGCTCAATATAAGCGATCAGCTCATCCGGCCGACGGGCAGCTTCACTCAGGCGCGCCGGGTCGAGACCATAACGGATCATGGCTTCGGCCATGGTCACGCCGGACGCATCCGTCATGCCTTCGGGAATGGATTCAATCAGCCCGGCCATGGCGCGGGAACAGATCATGGGAGCTGCAAAACGGGACCCCTCCTCGTCTCCGAACCCCATGACCTCAATGGCGAATGGCAGGCGAGTGCCCTCTTCCTTCAGGGCGGAAACAAGTTCGATCCCCAGCATGACACCCAGATTGCCATCAAACGCACCGCCATTACGGACAGTATCGAGATGCGAACCGATCATCAGGGCCGGAGCACCCGGCACAAGCCCCTCGTAGCGCCCGACAAGGCTGCCGGCAGCATCCAGACGGGTGCTGAGACCGGCCTCTTCCATCCATTCTGCGACCTGCGCAAGCGTGCGCTGATAGGCAGGACCGAGCCAGAATCGGAACAGACTGCCCGGCGTCTCGCTGAACGGACCATCCGCGAGAAGACGGCACCGCTCGACGGCGCGGGCTCCGTGGGCTGTCATGAGGGCTCCTGTCCGGGGTGATGGGTCAAGCGGGGGAACTTTGCGCTCATAACGGAATCAGATCAAGTTGACCTGCCAATAAATATGGTCACACATATTGGCATGAAAGATCAGATGCATCTCGATCCGTTCCATCTGCAATCCTTTCTCGCCGTCGCGGAGACGCTGCATTTCACGTCAGCCGCGCAGAGCCAGGGGGTGAGCCAGTCCACCATCAGCCAGCATGTCAGCCGGCTGGAGGAGCAGCTTGGCACGCGCCTGCTGGCCCGCAGCACCAAAAGCGTGCGTCTGACCGCAGACGGCATGGCGCTGATCGGTCTGGCCCGACAGCTTCTGCAATGTGAGGACAGCATCCTGTCCCGCTTCCGGCAGGAAGCGCCGCGCGGGACGATCCGGCTGGGTGTGACGGAAGACCTGCTCCTGACACGCTTTCCCGAAATTCTCGGCACCTTCCGCGCCTCCCACCCCTCCCTTCAGATCACGCTGACCGTGGGGCTGTCGGCGCATCTGGCGCATCTTCTGGAACAGGGAGAACTGGATGTCTGGTGCGGGATGCGACGCACAAGCGAGACGCGCGGCCAGAAACTCTGGACCGAGGACATGCGCTGGTACGCGCCCGCTGGCACCGAATTTCCGGCAGAAAAGTCCATTCCGCTCGTCACATTTCCCGATGGCAGCGTAACGCGCAGACTGGCGATCGAGACGCTCAACAAGAGCGGAAGAGCGTGGCATCTGGCCTTTACCAGCGGGAGTCTCGGAGCGCTTTTAGCCGCCGTCCGGGCGGGATATGGCGTGACGCCGCAGCCCGCGTTTCTGCGAAATGTGGAGCATCTGCCGCATTGCGCGCCGGGCCTTCTGCCGGACATGCCTCAGGTGGAATTCATCGCCTCCACCCGCCATCAAACCGCGCAGGGCCCCGAAGACCTGCTGATCCGGACGCTATGCGCGCATGTCCCGCGCCTTCAGCCCGAACTCCTCCCAGTTTAAGGACGAAACCATGCTCACACCCAACGCTCTTGGCGGAATGGTGACGTCGCCGCACCATCTGGCCAGTCAGGCGGGGCTGGATGTCCTGCGCGAAGGCGGCACGGCCATTGAGGCCGTCGTCGCCACGGCATCCACGCTGGCCGTGGTGTATCCGCACATGACGGGGCTGGGCGGCGATGCGTTCTGGCTGATCTGCCATCCGGACGGCCGCACCGTGGCGATTGACGCCTGCGGAGCGCTGGCGATGGGCGCCGAACATACGATCTATACCGAAGCCGGGCACACCGTCATTCCCTGGCGCGGCGGCCTTGCGGCCAATACGGTTGCGGGTACAGTCTCGGGCTGGGAAACCGCGCTGGAACTGAGCGCCGAACTGCGCGATCCCCTGCCGCTGGACCGGCTGCTGCGCGACGCCATCCATTACGCCGAACATGGCCGGGTGGTTTCCGAAAGCGAGGGCGCCCTGCTCGCGCAGAAACAGCACGAACTGATGTCAGACCCGACACTGGCGCGGGTCTGCTTTCCCGAAGGCAAACCCTGGACGGCAGGAAGCATCCGCAAATCGCCGGAACTGGCCCAGACGCTGCGGATGCTCAACCGGGACGGCTTGCGGAGCTTCTATAACGGCCCGCTCGCCCGCAGTCTGGCGGCGGATCTGGCGGCGGCGGGCAGCCCGGTCCGGTCGCTGGACCTGCTGGCGCATCGCGCGGAGGTCAAGGAACCGCTTCAGGCCCAGACGAGCGATGGCACCCTCTACAACACTGCGCCTCCCACACAGGGCGTGGCATCGCTTCTGATCCTTGCGCTCTCGGATCATCTGAGCCGCGACGACGGGCCGGAGAGCTTTTCGCACATCCACGGGCTGGTCGAGGCGACCAAACAGGCGTTTCTCTATCGCAACCATTATACGGATGGCAGTGAGCATTCCGAGGCGCTGGCGCGGAGCCTGCTCGCCGATCCGACACGGCTGGAGGCGATGACAGCCCGGATGTCCATGACCCATGCCATGCCCTGGACGGAACAAACGCAATGGGGCGACACGACATGGATGGGCGCAATCGACCGCAATGGCGTGGCCGTCAGCATGATCCAGAGCCTGTATTTCGAATTCGGCTCCGGCGTGATGCTGCCGCAGAGCGGACTGTTCTGGCAGAACCGGGGCTCGTCCTTCCGTCTGGCCCATTCGGGCTGGAACATCCTGCGTCCCGGCGCCAAGCCCTTTCATACGCTCAACCCGGCCGCGGCCCGGCTCCGCGACGGACGGACCATGGTTTACGGCACCATGGGTGGCGAAGGGCAGCCCCAGACACAGGCCGCAGTCTTCAGCCGCCACGTCCGCCACGGCGTTCCGCTTCAGGAGACCATCCGCCGACCCCGCTGGCTGCTCGGACGAACATGGGGAGAAGAGAGCCTGTCGCTCAAGGTGGAGCCGGGTTTCAGCCCGGATGTGATGTCGCAGCTTGAAACGGCCGGGCATGTCGTCGAGGCGCTTGAAGAACAGTCCATCATCATGGGTCATGCCGGTGCGCTGGTCCGTCATGAAAATGGACGGCTCGAGGGCGCAACTGACCCCCGGAGCGACGGAGCCGTCGCAGCATGGTGAAGTCTTTTGCGGAAAGCCTGTTCGCGCAGGTCGTTCTGGCGACCGTTCTGGGACTTGGCGCCGGACTGTTCTTCCCTTTTCTGGTAGATGACGTGGGCTGGATGACAGCGCTGTTCATGCGCCTCATCATCATGGCGGTCGGGCCGCTACTGTTCTGCATCGTAACACTCGGCATTCTGGGTGCGGGCTCCCTGAAGACAGTGGGGCGTCTTGGCGGATGCGCGATGCTCTATTTCGAACTCATGACCACCGTGGCGCTTGTCGTGGCGGTCATGGTGGCGATGGGGTTGGGAATCGGACAGGGCGTGGGCTTCGTTCCCACAGCGAGCGACGCCCGGATGATCGCCTCCTATGGAGGTCATGCCCAAAATCTGCGTGCGGAAGGCTTTAGCGGCTTCCTGCTCTCACTCATCCCCCACACCCCGGCCGATGCGTTTGCGCAGGGTAATGTTCTTCAGATTCTGGTCTTCGCGATTCTTGTCGGATGCTGCCTGAGCAGCATGGGAGAGCGGGGCCTGCCGCTGGTCCGACTGATCGAAAGCGTGTCCGACCTGTTTTCACGCATGATGGGCCTCATCATCCGCGTGGCTCCACTCGGCGTCTTCGGGGCAATGGTGACCACGACGGCACGATATGGCCTCGGAACGATTGGGCATCTGGCCGGATTTACAGTCCTGTACTTCCTGCTGGTCGGCGCATTTGTCGTCTGCGCACTGGGCGGGGGCCTTCGGCTCGCAGGCGTAAACCCTTTGCGATTTGCACGGTATTTCCGTGAAGAACTGCTGATCGTCGCTACCACCACGGCGTCCGATGCCGTTCTGCCCAGCCTCATGACCAAGCTCGAAAAACTGGGCGTCGAGCGGCAGGTCGTCGGAATCGTGGTGCCTGCGGGCTATTCGCTCAATCTGGATGCGCTGTCGATCTACCTGGGGCTGGGCATCATTTTTCTGGCCAATGCGACTGGGACGCATCTGACGTTCTGGCAGATCACAACCCTGCTGGTGACCGCCCTGATCACATCCAAAGGCGCGCACGGCATTCCGGGTTTTGCGATCGTCGTTCTGGCGGCGACATTAGCCAGCGTTCCTTCCATTCCACCCGGCAGCCTCGTGATGCTTCTGGCCGTGGACTGGTTCGTGGGAATCGCCCGGGCTGTCGGCAATTTCGCCGGTAACTGCGTGGCCCCGGTCCTGATCGCTGCGTGGGAAAAGCGCCTCGACCACGCAAGAATGGCCGAGGCGCTGAAACAGCCCTGAGTCAGATCAGACGGGCTTCGGCCAGCCCGTCCGCTTCCAGCTTTTCCGCCAGCGCGAAAAGCTGGTCTTCCCGCCCCGGACGCGCGATGAACTGCGCGCCGAGCGGCAGGCCCGGAACCGCCATCGGAACCGTCAGAACCGGGAACCCAGCCAGCGTCAGCGGCTGCGTATACAGTCCCAGATTGGCGCGGGCGGAGACCATCCTGCCGCCGATCTCGATTTCAGGCTGATCGAAGCGCGGCGCTTCTCCGACAAGCGCCGGAGCCAGCAGGATGTCGGTCTTTGCAAACGCTTCGTGCATCCGGTCCCGGAACCAGTGCCGCAGACGATGGGCCTGAAAGACGAGCGTGGATGGCAGAAGCGCACCGGCCAGCAGGCGGTCACGCACGGCAGGATCGTATTCCGCAGCCCGTGTCCGCAAACGGGTAAGATGCTGCCCCGCCCCTTCGGACGCACTGATAACAAAAGCCGCCGCCCGCGCCCGCGCCACCTCCGGCAGTTCAACCACATCCGTCGCCCCCAGCCCCATCGAGAGTTTGTCGATGGCCGTCTGCATCGGGGGAGACATGTTTTCACCGAACCAGCCGCCAAGCCGGGCAATCCGCAGGCTGCCTGCCTCCACAGCCGGAAGCGCCTTGGCGCTGAGAGCCTCAAAACAGGCCTTCAGCCCACCTGCACTGTCCGCAAACGGCCCGACCGTATCGAGACTCGGCACGAACGGATAACTGCCCTCGGTCGACAGGAGCCCCTGCGTCGCGCGCAGCCCCCAGATACCGCAGAGCGAGGACGGAACGCGGATCGAGCCATTCGTATCGGACCCCAGCCCGATGGAAAACAGCCGCGCCGCCACACCCGCCGCCGACCCGCCTGAGGAGCCTCCCGCCAGGCGGTCCGGCGCATGCGGATTGCGGGTATTGCCGTAATGCGCATTGATCGTGGCGAATCCGTAGGCGAATTCGTCCATGTTCGTCAGGGCAACGGGGATGGCCCCGGCTGCGATCATATGCGCGACCAGAACCGCATCCTGCGTGGCGGGCGGATCATTGGCGAGAACCTTGGACCCCGCCGTCGTGATCTCTCCGCGGACATCGAACAGATCCTTAATGCCGAAAGGCACACCCGCGAGCGGTCCGGGGTCCTGCCCCTGAAGCACCAGACGGTCCACCCGATCGGCCGCTTCCAGCGCACGCTGCATCAGAAGGCGCGTGGCGCAGCCATAGGTCCCGTCCCGGCTTTCGATATCGGCCAGAACCTTCAGCGCGAGTTCTCGGGCGGAAATCTCGCCCTTGCGAACGCTGGCGGCGAGCGCGACGGTGCGCTGCTGAAGGCCGCTCATGGCTCGTACCGGAATGCAGGTTCAAGGCGATCAGGCAGTTCCAGCCCTTCGATCAGCGCACCATAACTGCGCAGAAGATCCAGATTGCTGCGCACGCCTGCATGGAACTCGACCGGAATGACCAGCCCGTTCGCGGTGGCGAGCAGCGTGATTTCAGTGTCATGGGGATCTGTCATCATACGAACTCCGGTTTTGCGAAGAAAATGGTCTTTGTCGATTGCATTACGGGCTTTCAGAGTGTGATGCGATAACGCCAGTCATTAAGAACCGTGATCAAAGTCTCGCTCCACGGAGTCCGTGCGGACCAGTCCAGTGCCTCACGCGCAGAAGCCGGATTACCCTGCATGGACGCCAGACCGGACGGCGAAGCAAGCGTCGGGTCTTCCCTGAGCGTCGCCGAAACACCCGCAACGTCCAGAAGATCCTCCGCCATCGAACGAACGGTCCGCGTCACGCCTGAGCAGATGTTCAAAACCGTCCCATTGGGAAGCGGACGGGGCGGAACGAGCGCCGCAATATAGGCATCACACGCATCGCGCACATCGGTAACGTCAAACCCGGCATCCAGTTGTCCAACGGTAACGACCGGAACCTGCTGGCCAGCCTCAATCCGCGCCACCTGCGCCGCAAGAAACGGCAGAATCGCAGCTTCATCCTGCGCCGTTCCGGCCTGCGTGAAGGAGCGAAGACGCACACCGTGCAACCCCTCCTGACTCAGATTGCCTATCGCCAGATCCGCCGCCGCCTTGCTAGACGCATAGGCATTGACCGGCGCAATAACGGCTGTTTCATCGAGCGGCTGCCCTGACGAGAAACTCGTGCCATAGATCTCGGCCGTTGAGACGAACACAAAGCTGGCCTGCGGAGCATAAGTCTCAAATGTCTCGGCCAGAATGAGCGTTCCGTCCAGATTGACAGTCCATGCGTCCTCAGCCTCGGCGCGCGCCACCGAAGAGACGGCCGCCAGATGCAGACAGGCATCGGGCTTTTCACTACGGACAAAACGTTCGACCGCAGCCCGATCCCGAATATCCATCGAATCTTCCAGCAGCACATGCCCGGGCAGTCGGTCCAGAAGCCGGGCTTTGAGGTGCTGCCCAACAAATCCCTGCCCACCCGTCAGCAGAATCCGCAACCCCATGTCAGGAGCCATAAGCGAACGAACGGCCCGCAACAGAAAAGGCAGAAACAGTCGGCATGGGGCGTTCTCCCGGCAGAATGGCCCAGACTGACCAAATGCCATCCCAGACCGGACTCTTTTCGGTCACATCCGCGAACAGGGCAAGGGAAAGTAAGCGACGCAATGGTTGATCAGTCACGTTCAACGCGCCTTTAAACGCGCAAGAATGCGGGCGTCTTAACAGGTTTTTTACCGCTAACGTGTTTGCTTGAGACCCTACGGAACTGACGGATCTCAACTTCCCCATGCGGCATCCTTTTCGACATTCTGTGCGTACTCTGGGGCTGCTTGGCCTCTTGCCTGTCCTGTCAGCCTGCAATTCCCTTGCCCAGATGTCCGAAATCGGGCGACCACCTCGTATGACATCCATCACAAATCCGACGCTTGCCGCCTCCTACCGTCCGGTCAGCATGCCGATGCCCCCTCTTCAGCCGCCTCCTGACGAAGCGGCCAGCCTGTGGCGCTCCGGAAGCAAAGCCTTCTTCAAGGATCAGCGGGCCTCTCAGGTCGGGGATCTCGTCACGATCATCGTGGACATCACCGACAACGCCGCTTTCAACAACGGAACGACGGCTGACAGGGCTGCTGACGAAAAGTTCGGCATTCCCAACCTTTTCGGCATCAAGGGCAAGATCATCAGTTCGATCACCGGTGCAAACAGCCTGAATACGGCCAGTAGCAGCGATTCCAGCGCGACCGGGAAAATCACCCGCAACGAAACTGTTACCCTGCGTCTGGCCGGAACCATCACTCAGGTCCTGCCCAACGGCAATTTTGTCGTGATGGGAAAACAGGAAGTCCGGGTCAACAGCGAGCTACGCGAACTGGGCGTGAGCGGCATTGTCCGCCCGCAGGACATCACGGCAGATAATACCGTCACACATGACCGGATGGCCGAAGCACGGATCTCCTACGGTGGACGCGGAACCCTCACGCAGCTTCAGACACCACGTTACGGGCAGCAGTTCATGGACACGGTCCTGCCGTTCTGAACACAAAAAAGCCGGGGAGAGCCCCGGCTTTTTTGTGAATCGAAAGACTGTCTTACTTCGCAGGACGCGAGAGCAGCAGCGACCAGAGTTCTGCCACGTCACGAGCCGCTCCGTTTCCAGAAACAGCCTCAAACGTTTTGATGGCTTCGGCCTTCTGGCCACCATCCATCTGCGCCATACCGTATTCAACCTGAGCCAGATCGGGGTAACGCGGATTCTTCCCCAGACCCGTCTTCATCAGGGCCAGACCGGCATCAACCTGCCCATTCAGAACCTGATTGTAGCCAGCAGTCAGAGCCGGTCCTGCATTTGGCGCAGAGGCCGCCTGCGTCACAGCAGCAGCAAGCTGGCTCCGGTTCGTGGCAGCCTGCTGGGCAACGAATGCATGGAACTTCGCATCAGCAGCGGCGGTGGGGCCGTTACCAAGCGAGTGATTCGCATAACCCTGATTGAGCAGGTTCAGCGCAAGCTGGGGCAGGCCCATCTGCACTGCACGCTCGGCCATGTCCTGATAATCGGACGGATCCTTCAGCACACCCGTCGCCAGACGCAGGCGCTCGACATAGAAAATGAGCGGCGGCGAGAGATTCGGATTCGCGACCAGATCATGGATCAGCATCGACCAGTAATCAGGCTTCGAATAATACTTGGCTAGAAGAACATAGGCATGCGTCTTGGCGTCCGCATCCTTCAGGTTCGTATAGGCCGTCGCCAGCATCTGAAGCTGATTTTCGGCCGGAACCTTGCCAGCCTTGATCGTGGCGTCCACCTGCTCCTGCGCGGCCTTGGCCGTACCTTTCCAGTCCTGCTGCAGATAGTAGCACTGGATCAGCATGGTCTGCATGCGCGGGTCGGCGCCATATTCCTTCAGATAGCGCTCGGTCGCCGGAATAGCGCGGGCGTACTGCTTGGCGCTGTAAGCCATGGTGGCCTGCGCCATCAACATCTGACCCTTCGCGGCCTTCGGCGTACGCGGGCTGTTGATCAGAACGTCATAGGCCTTGATTGCCGCGTCCGTATTCCCGGACTGTGCGGCGATCGCGGCGCGCATCTGGGCCGTGGTGTAGGTTTCATAATCGGTCTTGCCCTTGACCGCGTCTGCGGCATCGACGGCTTCCATGGCCTTGGCATAGTTTTTGGAAGCCAGAGCACTCTGGGCCTGCTGCAGATCCTTGCCAACAGCCTGACCGAGAACGTCATCGGCATGGGCGGAGCCAGCAAACGCGGCGATACCAAAGACACCGGCCAGCAGAAGATTACGGGCGCTCAGACGGCGGTAAAGGGACAAAGACACGAATTACTGTCCTTCCATGAACTGATCCAGACCAACAATTCCAAGCTTGGTCATGCCAAGACGCTGTGCGTCTGCCATAACATGGGCCACGGTCTTGTAGTCCGCAAGACGATCCGGGTGGATATGCATTTCAGGCTGGTCCGGCATTGCGGCAGCGGCCTGAAAATGAGCCTGAAGAGACGCCTCGGACGTAATCGGCTCGTTGTTCCAGGAAATGCTGTTGTCGTAGCCGATGCTGACGGTCACGAGTTTGGGTTGTTCGGTCGATGGGGGAGGATTGCCCTGAGGCAGATCGATCGCCACCGAGTGTGTCTGAAGCGGAATGGTGATGATCAGCATGATCAGCAGCACCAGCATCACGTCGATCAACGGCGTGGTGTTGATATCGACAATGCCTTCGTCTTCGTGCGTGCTGTCAGATCCGACGCTCATGCCCATGACGGCGGTTCTCCAAAAAGGTGACGTGAAAGCTTTGTCGGGGCCGCCCTGTCCGGAACGACCCGACACGACCTCAGTTCGAGTGAGGCTGCTCGGTAATGAAGTCCACGTGGGCGATACCAGCTTCCTGGCAGGTCGCGACCACCTGGCCGACTGCCAGATACTTGGCAGCCTGATCACCGCGGATCTGGATCTGCGGCTGGGGCTTCTGCTTTGCCACCTCGACGAGACGGTTCAGCAGGTCAGTGTGGTTCGCAACCGGCGTCGTGTCCCAGAACACCTGGCCGTTTGAATTCACTGCCAGAACGATGTTGCCCTTCCTGGTCTGGGTAGGCGTATTCGCATCGACCGGCAGCTTGACCTTCACCGAGTGTGTGGCGACCGGGATGGTGATCAGAAAGATGATCAGCAGCACCAGCATGACGTCGACGAGGGGGGTGGTGTTGATTGCCGACACCACCTCGTCGTCACCGCCGCCTCCTCCGACGTTCATTCCCATAGGATCAGATCCGCTCGCTGGTGGTGATGGTGGTCGGAACGGCCATGCTGCCCTGTTCCGGGCTGACGCCGTGACGGAAGCCGCCGATCAGGACGGACTGGATGTCGGCCGCGAAGTTGCGAACGCGATCCATGGCACCCTTGTTGCGACGAACGAGCAGGTTGTAACCCAACACGGCCGGAACAGCAGTGGCAAGACCGATAGCCGTCATGATGAGGGACTCACCAACCGGGCCTGCAACCTTGTCGATAGACGCCTGACCGGAGATGCCGATGGCCGTCAGGGCGTGATAGATACCCCAGACCGTACCGAACAGACCGACGAACGGCGACGTGGAACCCACCGTACCGAGGAAGGCGAGGCCGCCCTGCATACGGGTGTTGATGGTGTCGACCGAGCGCGAGATGGACATTTCGGTCCAGGACGGCAGGTCGATCGAGTCACGCATGGAGCCTTCATGGTGCTCGGCGGCAACGATGCCCGTTTCTGCGATGTAGCGGAACGGAGAAGACGCCTTCAGGGCAGCAGCACCCTGCTGAACGGACGGCTTGGTCCAGAACTCGCGGGCAGCTTCCTTGGAGGCGGCAAACAGACGGCCCTGCTCCAGGAATTTCATGACCATGATGATCCAGGTACCAGCGGACATGATCACCATGATGATCAGAACGCCACGGGCAATCGCATCACCATTGGCCCACAGAGCGCCGAGGCCATACGGGTTACCCTGCGGAGCAGGAGCTTCCGGCGTCGCGGTTGCGCTCTCGCCCGGCGTTGCAGCCGCTGCGGGAGACTGGTCGGCCGGAGCCGTTGCCGGAGCGGCACTGTCAGCAGGCGCAGCAGGTGCACCCGCATCATTCGGAGCAGCTGCCCCAGGAGCGCCAGCCGGATCGGCGGACGTTGCCGGGGGTGCCGGGTTGGTAGAGGGGTCAACCGGAGCGGCTGCAGGAGCGCTCTGGTCGGCAGGAGCCGGCTGGGCGAAAGCGACGGCCGGTGCAACTGCACCGGAAGCCAGGGCCAGCGTCAGAGCCAGCGCGCTGGCCCGGACGGCACGCGCCTTCGTCGGAACGGCAAGGGCAGGAAGGCGGAACAGTCTGGTCATGAACTCCATATCCTCGTTATCGATGCCCGTTTCCGGAGCTTTTAATGGGGTGTCGGCCATATGGAGACCGGCCCTTTTCTGAGCCCTGTCAGGGACTGGAAATCCTAACAGGGCAATTCTGTTTGACGGCAGTCGAAAGATCAGTCGTCGCCCATCGTAAAGTCGATGTGCAGGACGTGGTGATGCTCTGTTACCGGAACGCCATTGACAACGGCGGGCTGGTAACGGGCCCGACGAAGGAAGTCGAGCGCACTTTCCACGAACTCATGGCCACCGCTCGAACTGGTAATGGTACAGTTCGCCGTCTTGCCTGTCGGAAGAATGTCACACGATGCGGTCACATGACCTTCGCGGTTTTCTTCCATCGCCTCGTCCGGATAGACAGCCTGTGCACCGTTGATCGGCCGCGCGCCTGCCTGATGATCTGGCACTGCGTCAGCTGGCGGTCCCTGCGGCGGAGACGGAACGGGCTCCGGCGAGGGGGTCGGGCTGGGCGGTACCGGATGCGGCGGCTTGGCGTGAGTGACACGCTGGATCGCCTTGGGCGGCGGCGGCACGGAAATCTTCGGCGGCGGAATATACGGCGGCGGTGGCTTGGGCTGTTCCTTGATCACTTCCGTCTTGATAGGCGGCTTTTCCTGGACCAGCTTGCTCACAGCACCACTCATAAGCGCATAGATCACAGCGCCCATAGCCAGCACGGCCACGACGATCGCGACAATGTAGTCTGTCGGCTTGCGCTGCTGTGCGGCGTAGCTCTTCATGTCGAAACCTTCTTACCCCTCACTGACACCGGCGTTGGTCCACATCTGCCGGGTGCGGTGCCCCGATTTCTGTGTTGCCATCAGGCTTTCCCGCTGCAGACGCATAGGAATGCGTCATATGCCGTGAGAACATACCCGATATGCTGATTGGGCAGTCTAACCCCCATGCTGTCAAGCCGGTGATTGCTCTTATCGAAACGATTTTTTCATATTGTGGACATATTCTGCGCTTTGCGCCCTGTCCGGGCAAATAAAAATATTCCCCAGAATCCTGAGAACGTAACGTCACTTCACCGCGTTATGACAGATTAAAGAAAAAAGGCGCCGAAACAGTTTTTCTGTTCCGGCGCCTGAGCGAATCCGTCTGAAAGCCGACAGGGCTTAAACGTAACAGGATTTACTGGGCCGAGGCGCTGGCTTCCGATCGGGTCGCCCCCACGCTCTGCGCCAGTGAGGCCGACATGAAGTCGTCCAGAGCGCCATCGAGCACCGCGCCCGGATTTCCCTTCTCCACACCCGTCCGCAAGTCCTTGACGAGCTGATAGGGCGCCAGAACGTAGGACCGGATCTGGTGTCCCCAGCCGATATCGGTTTTGGAGGCTTCCGTCTGGGCGGCAGCGGCTTCGCGCTTCTGCAATTCCGCCTCGTACATCCGGGCGCGCAGCATTTCCATCGCCTTGGCGCGGTTGCGATGCTGAGAACGGTCGGTCTGGCAGGCCACCACGATCCCGGTCGGGATATGGGTGATCCGGATGGCCGAATCCGTTTTGTTGACGTGCTGTCCACCCGCGCCCGAGGCCCGGAACGTATCGACGCGCAAATCCGAATCGTTGATCTCGATCTCGATCGAATCATCCACGACCGGATAGACCCACACAGACGCGAACGACGTCTGACGACGGGCCGCCGCATCGAATGGCGAGATCCGGACCAGACGATGCACACCCGCCTCGGTCTTGAGCCAGCCATAGGCGTTCGCACCGCTCACCTGAATGGTCGCGGACTTGATGCCAGCCTGCTCGCCTTCACTGCCTTCGATGAACGTGACCTTGTAGCCATGCTGCTCGGCCCAGCGCGTGTACATGCGCAAGAGCATCTCGGCCCAGTCCTGGGCCTCCGTACCACCCGCGCCCGCATTCACCTCGACGTAACAGTCATTGCTGTCCGCCTCGCCCGAGAGCAGGCTTTCGATTTCGCGCTTGCGGACGTCCTCGGCGATGGCACGCAGGGTCTGAGCGGCATCTTGAACGAGACTGTCATCCCCTTCCATCTCCGCCAGTTCGACCAGTTCGAGCGTGCCTTCGACCTCAGCTTCGATCTGCTGGACGCCTTCGATCTGGTTGGCAAGCGTCGTGCGCTCGCGCATCAGCTTCTGGGCGGCTTCTGCGTCGTTCCAAAGGTCGGGGTCTTCAACGCGGTGGTTCAGTTCCGCGAGGCGTGTTGTTGCGACATCCCAGTCAAAGATGCCTCCTCAGCAGTGCCACCGACTGCTTGATCTGGACGGAAAGGGCCTCGGTTTCGGCCGACATAGTGTCCTCCACTCATAAGGGGGGTCTGTTCTGGTGGCCTTAGTATAGGCCGCCCACGCCAATGTCACCATCGGACGGAGCAGGTTTCTGGGCCTGTCCCGGCACTGCGGACGACCCGGTTCCGGGCGTGCCGCCTCCGGGCTGGTCCGGCATTTGGGCCATGCCGCTTTCAGAATCCGAAATCACGCTGTCCGCGCCCGTATCGGCGGCAGTCAGGGCTTCCGTACCAGCGCCAAAGCCATGCAGCTCAACGGACGCACCCGGAACCTGATCGGTCTTGAAGCCATCGACAGCCGAAATGCGCCCCGTGTCGTAGCTGGCCAGCGTAATCCCGTCCGGCACGCGGAAGTCGAGCTTCGGACGGCTGGCCAGAGCGACCTTCATGATCTTGTTCCAAATCGGCCCGGCAATGCGGCCACCATCCGAATTGCGACCCAGCGTCTGGGGTGTATCGAAACCGACCCAGACCACCGTGACGATATCGGGCGAGAATCCGGCAAACCAGGCGTCATGGAAGTCCTGACTGGTCCCGGTCTTGCCCGCGATGGGACGGTCGATGCCAACACCCGCCATACGGCCGGTGCCCCGGGCGATCACGTCCTGCATCATCTTCACGATCTGGAACGTGCTCTGTTCGCTGGCCAACGTAGGGCGTGTGTCGGTCAGGGACGGGACAGACACGCTACCGGGTACGGGCGTGGCCGGGACCGGGGCAACCGGCGCGGCGGGCGGTGTCGTACCATCGGCCGGTGTTCTGTCCGTGGGAGCAGGCTGTTCGCTGGGCGGAGCCTGCATGGCAGTGCCGAGCTTCAGCCCCCCTGCCTGCCACAGCACGCTCCCGGAGCGGTCCTGAATGTCGTCCACAAGAGTCGGCGTGACAATATGGCCACCATTGGCGATCGTGGCGTAGGCCGCAGCCTCGCGCATGACGGTGGTTTCGACGGCGCCTAGTGCTGCGGGCAGAACATGCGGCATCTGCGCCACAAGCCCGGCGCGGATGGCCGTATCCGCGACCGCTTTCATGCCGAGATGGGCGGCGACACGGATCGTGACGAGGTTGCGGCTTTCGCGCAGCGCGTCATGCAGCGTCGTCGGCCCCCAGTTGTCATGCTCGTAGTTCTGCGGATGCCAGTCGCCATAGGAAATGGGCGAATCGTCGAAACGCTCGGACGGGGAAATTCCCTGTTCCATTGCGGCCAGATAGACGAAGGGTTTGAAGGACGATCCCGGCTGACGCAGCGCCTGCGTGGCCCGGTTGAACTGGCTTTCATGGAACGACCAGCCACCGACCATCGCCAGAACGCGGCCCGTATGCACATCCAGCGTCACCGCCGCCCCTTCGACCTGCGGGATCTGGCGCAATGCCGCCGAACCGCCTTCCTGCGGTTCGATCATGATGACATCCCCGGCACGCAGCGGATGCGCCCGCCGCGCCCAGGCGATATCACTCGCAAGAAGCGCGCCTTTACGGGCGCTGCCTTCCTCGATCCAGCCGACATGCGTGCCACCCGGCAGCACGACCGCCAGACGCCACTCGCGCAGCATCCCGCCGGGCGGCGTGACATGATCGAGCGCGCTCTCCCAGCCATCATCCTGAATGTCCGACAGGGTGCGCAACGCCCCCCGCCAGCCACTATGGGCGCGGTCGTAATTCATCAGCCCTTCATGCAGCAGCCGCGTCTCGGTGACCTGAAGACTGTGGTCGAGGCTGGTATGGACTTCCAGACCACCCTGAGCCGCCCGCTCCTGCCCGTACTGGGCGATCAACTGACGGCGGACCTCCTCACCGAACCATTCGGAATCCGGCAGAGGCCCAAAACGCTGCTTCTGCTGCGGGACCAGCGGCTCCTGCTTTTCCTGATCGGCCTGCTCACGGGTCAGAACGCCTGCCTCGACCATCAGGTCCAGCACAAGATTGCGACGACCCATTGCGGCCTGCGGATGCAGGAACGGGTTATAGTTCGTGGGCGATTTGGGAAGTGCTGCCAGAGAGGCGGCTTCGGCATCATCAAGCTGGTCGAGCGGCTTGTTGAAATAGCTCTGCGCGGCCGCGGCGACACCATAAGCGCCGTTCCCGAGATAGATGCCGTTCAGGTAGATTTCGAGAATCTTGTCCTTGGACAGCACCTGCTCCATCTTCATGGCAAGCAGGGCTTCCTTGATCTTGCGATCAAGGCTCACGACGTTGCTGTTGAGCAGCATGACCTTCGCCACCTGCTGGGTGATGGTCGAAGCTCCCAGCGGACGGCGGCCATGACGCGCGAAAATGTCCGTCAGGCCCGCACGGCCGATCGCCATGAAATCCACGCCGCCATGCGTATAGAAATTATGATCTTCCGTCGCGATGAAGGCATTCTTCACACGCTCGGGGATGGCGTTGATCGGCACGAAGATCCGGCGTTCGTTCGCCAGTTCGGCCATCAGACGGTCATCGGCAGCATAGATGCGGCTGACCGTCGGCGGCTGATAGGCGCGCAGGCTGTCCACGCTGGGCAGATCCGCCACCAGCTTGGCATAGGTCGTCCAGCCCAGAATGCCCGCCCCGGCCACGCCCACAAGCCCCACACCGGCGATGATCGCCAGGGACTGCCGGTAGCGGCGAAAACGGGGAGGGCGTGGTGGCGTGGCGCCCGGACCTTGAGGGTTACGGGAGCGGAGAGAGCGTCGCGTCATGCACCCTGCATAGCATTATTCCGCCCCTTCCGTCGCCCCGTCTAAAAAGGTCATTTCATGAAAGAGGCGTAACCCCCGGACCATTATTCCGAAACGTTCAGCAGCCTTCAGCCAAGCAAACGGCCAACCATCCGCGCGGTGTAGTCCACAACAGGCACGATCCGCCCGTAATTCAGACGGGTCGGGCCGATCACGCCGATCGCACCCACGATTTTCTGGGCTTCGTTGCGGGCAGGCGCCACGATCATGGACACGCCCGACATGCCGAACATCCCGCTTTCACGCCCGATATAGATCCGCACCCCTTCGGACGCATCGGCCAATTGCAGAAGCTGGAGCATGGTCTCCTGCGTTTCCAGATGATCGAACAGCATGCGGATCGTCGTCAGGCGCTCGATTTCCGTGATGTCGGCCAGCAGCTTCCCCTGCCCTTTCACGAACAGCGTCCCCCCGTCGGCGTCCCATGTCGCAAGGCCGCTTTCGATCACACTGGCCGTCAGGGCGTCGAGTTCATGGCGGCTGGCATCCATTTCGCTCCGGACCCGCTCGCGCAATGTGCCGAGCGTCAGGTCTCCAAGGCGAGCGTTCAGATAGTTCCCGGCTTCGACGAGAGCGGAAGGCGGCACGCCGGGCGGAGTCTCGATAATGCGGTTCTCGACCTGCCCGTCCGAACCCACCAGAATGACCAGAACCCGCCCCGGACCAAGTGCTACGAACTCGATATGCTTGAGCGCGGCATCCGATTTCGGCGCGAGCACCAGCCCGGCAGCGGAAGACAGACCCGAAAGCAGGGACGACGCTTCGGACAGAATGTCCTGATAGGATCGCCCGTGAATATCGAGCCGACTGTCGATGCTAGCGCGGTCTTCCTCCGTCAGCGCGCCAAACTGGAGCAGGCCATCCACAAACAGGCGCACGCCCTTTTCGGTCGGCAGACGCCCGGCTGAAACATGCGGGCTGAACAGCAGCCCGGCCCGCGCCAGATCTGCCATGACATTGCGGATCGTGGCCGAAGACAGCGCCGGTTGCAGGCGCTGGGCCAGCGTCTGGCTGCCGATGGGCTCACCCGTTTCGACATATTCCTCGACGATTTCACGCAAAATCGCGGCTTCACGATCTCCCAGACCGTGCGGCATCGGGATGGAAGGGCGGAACAAGGGAGGCTGTGGTCGCATCATGGTAAACCCACTGTCGGGGCTGGATGGGTCTGCGTCAAACGCGCTAGAGGCGGGACATATTCTTCCACGGGATCTTTTTTGACATGACTGACACCGCACGCAAGCGTCCCTCCGGGCGTGCGCCGGACGAAAACCGTATTGTTTCAATCGAAACGGGCTTTGCCCGCCATGCCGAAGGCTCCGCGCTCATCCGCGTGGGCGGCACGGAAGTCCTGTGCACGGCCACGGTCGAGGAGCGTGTTCCGGCGTTCCTGCGCAACAGGGGACAGGGCTGGATCACGGCCGAATACGGAATGCTCCCCAGGGCGACCCACAATCGCGGCCAGCGCGAGGCGGCCAAAGGCACGCAGTCCGGTCGCACTCAGGAAATCCAGCGGCTGATCGCACGGTCGCTCCGGGCCTGTGTGGATCTGAAAAAGCTGGGAGAGCGAACCATCACGCTCGACTGCGACGTCCTGAACGCGGATGGCGGCACGCGCTGCGCCTCCATCACAGGCGCCTGGGTGGCATTGGCGATCGCGCTGAAGACAATCAAGCGCTCCCAAGCCCTCACAGCTCAGGTCGCAGCAGTCTCATGCGGGCTGACGGATGCCGGAGCCGTGCTGGATCTGGACTATATCGAAGACAGCAGCGCGCAGGCCGATACGAATTTCGTCCTGACGGCGGATGGTGGCATCATCGAAATTCAGGGTACCGCCGAGGACAAGCCGTTTCAGGAGAGCGAATTTTTCGAACTCCTTCGACTGGCAAAGCTCGGCACGACCCGACTGTTCGACGCCCAGAATCACGTCCTGGAGACTGCATGATGCGGACACTGTCCCGAGGCTCAAAAATCGTTCTGGCCAGCCATAATGCCGGCAAGCTGCGCGAATTCTCCACCTTGCTGGCCGAGAGCGGGATCACCGTCATCTCGGCCGCCGAACTGAACCTCCCGGAACCCGAAGAGACGGAAGAGACCTTCACCGGCAACGCCGCCATCAAGGCCCTGGCCGCGGCCAAGGCCTCCGGACTGCCCGCGCTGGCCGATGATTCCGGCTTCTGCGTCGCGGCGCTGGACAATCGCCCGGGCGTCTATTCCGCACGCTGGGGCGGCCCGACCAAAGACATGCAGATCGCAATGGACCGCGTGCATCGGGAGATGGGCGACAGTGCCGATCACCGGGCCTTTTTCGTCGCAGCCCTGTGCCTGGCCTGGCCGGATGGCGAAACGCGGACCGTGCAGGGCGAATGTCACGGCACGGTCGTCTGGCCCCCACGCGGCGATCATGGACACGGTTATGATCCGATGTTCGTGCCGGAAGGCGGAAACCGGACCTTTGCGGAAATGACCGAAGCCGAGAAAAATGCCATCAGTCATCGCGGCCGGGCGCTGGAGCAATTCCTGAAGAACTTCATCGCCTGATGACTGGAAAAACCCGGTCTTTTCCAAAATAAAACTCCGGGTTTTCATTCCTTTCAAAAACAGTTCTTTGAAAACAGAAACATAGAATTATTTATTACATGGAAATAAAAAATTACCCTAATTTTTTTGATCCATGTTACCCTGACCGGACCTGAAACAAAAAAGGGATCGTCATGGGGAATGTGACAGCACTGTTTGCGGATGCATTTATATTTGTCCTCGTTCCGTGGGGACTGTGGCAACTGCTCAGGCGTTCCATTCCCATTGCCATTCTGCCCATTCTGGTGGGCATTGTTCTGGCGGTCCTGCATTTTCCAGCGTCAAAAGTCGGTATTCCTTCGCTTTACGGCGATTATATCGGCTGGCTGGCCGTTCTGGTTCTGGCGTTCACCGCCGGACTGGAAATGTGGCAGAACCCCACCCATTCCCCCGAAGCCGAAAACCTCCCTTCCCCAACGCTGGGTCGCCTGCTGGGCGGAGCGCTCGTGGCGCTGGGCGTTCCGTTCGTCATCGGGACCATTCTGGTCAAACTGTTCTTCCTGCCCCTGCACGGCTGGCAGGCCCCGCACGGGGATGGCTGGATCGGCGCCATGTCGATCGGGCTGTGCATTTCCGTCAGTGCGCTGCCGGTTCTGATCGGCATCGTGCGCGAACTGGAGCCTGTGTACCGCCCCGTCGGACAGCTTGCCCTCAAACTCGCGGTCGTGGACGATGCGGCCCTCTGGATCGGGCTGGCCATCCTCCAGTTCGCGGCACGCGGATCGGATGCGCTGCATGGCTGGACCGGATTTGAAGGACTGGCCGTCCTGCTTCTGGTCGGCATGGCGCTCCTGAGCAGCTGGGCCACGCGAAACCTGAAGAACCCGCCGATCTGGGTGATCTGGGCCGCTGTTCCGGCCTATCTGGCCGCCGGGTCCTGGGCGAGCCACGAACTGGGGCTGCATGAACTGATCGGCGCCTATTTCGCAGGTGCGCTTATGCCGCCGCGCTGGGTCCGTCGCCTGCCGGTCGAAGCTGTGGGGACATTCTCGCTGATCTGGCTGGCACCGATGTTCTTTGGCCATAGCGGATTGCGGATCGACGGCGATGCGCTGACATGGCCATCCGTTCTGGCCTCCCTGCTGCTGGTCGTCATTGCGATCGTCACGAAAATCCTCGCCGTCTGGATTTTCCCGCCCGCTCCGGGCCTGACGAACCGTCAGGCGCTGGGTATCGGCTCCCTGTTACAGTGCAAGGGGCTGATGGAAATCGTGGCGGCAACCATCCTGCATGCGCATGGCATGATTTCGGAATTTGCCTTCGCCTCGCTGATGGTTCTGGCCGTGATTTCCACGACGCTGACCGGGCCGATGTTCCGGCTCGTCTCGGGACGTTCGCGCCCCGAGACTGCGGCATAATCAATCCTTCGAACGCACGGGGCCGTGGCTGACAAGCGCGCCCCGCTGCCAGACTTGATCAATCTGGTCCACGGCGGCGATGTTTTCATCCGCATTGCCATCCACAACCAGAAGATCCGCCCGGCGGCCCGGAGCAATCACGCCACGGTCTGACAGATGCAGCAGGGCCGCGGCATTGCCCGTGGCCAGACTGATGGCCTGCACGGGGGACAGCCCGGCCTGCACCGTCAGATACAGCTCACGATGCTCGGCAAAGCCGGGAATACGGGTCGGTGCGGCCCCGGAATCCGTCCCAAAACCAACCTTCACCCCTGCCCGATACAGCACGGCGAGGTTCTTCTGATTCACCGACAGGGCATAGTGCGAGGCCTTGGTCAGAGGCTTGGCCAGTGTCGCCGCGCACCATTTCGGATCCGTGAACTGACGGCGCAGGGCCGGGTCCATGCCCGCCAGAACGAACGGATTGGAGAGCAGCTCCGGCTGTTCGGCATAAAGATAATTGGCTTCGTCCAGATCCAGCGTCGCAATATACCATGTGCCCTGACGGAGCATCGCCGCGATCAGATCGTGATCCACCGGCTGGTCCCGCACGCCATGCGCGAGAATATCGGCTTTTGCCGCCACGATGGCCTTGGCGACGGCGAGATCGTGAATATGGACCGCAACCCGCGTGCCATGCTGATGCGCTTCGTCGATGACGGCTTCATAGATGGCGGGCGGCAGCATGGGATAGGTCTTGCCGTCCGGGACGTCATTGCGGAAATCGTCCACCCAGAGCTTCACCAGATCCGTATGTTCCGCAATCATCTGGTCCACGTCCTTGCGGGCCTCTTCCGGCGTGGTCGGACGGAAGACCTGATCGGGACCAACGCCCTTGACCATGGCCGCCGGTGGCACACCATCCGGCGCGCCAATCCCCTGATCCACGCCATACAGATCCGCCCCCGGATTGCGACCCTCATGCTGCTCCTGACGCAGCGTATCGAACAGCGGAGAGCGGTTCAGACCCAGCGCCGTGACGGTCAGGACACCATAGTCGGAATACTGCTTCATGGCCGCGAGAATATTGGCGCGGGTATAGTTGTCGCGGCTGGCCCCCGTGCCTTTCACGAGGCCGACATGGCTGTGATCGCTGATAAGAGCGGGCATCAGCGTCTTGCCCGTCAGGTCCACATGCCGCGCGTCGGCGGGAGCCGGGATGCCGACCGAAAGAATCACACCATTGTCGATGACCACCGTAGCGTCCGGCTGCGCCGATGCCCCGGTCCCGTCAATCAGCCGCGCATGCTCGAATGCGACCGGCTCTGCCAGCGCATTTCCGATACTGAAAGCGGCAGGCGTTGCGAGCAGCAGGGCGGTGAAGACGGAACGGATGGTCATGCGGCGGTCTCCTATGTGGCTCCCGCCGAGCTTCTTTATCGGGCATCCTGTGCTCCGGGCGGAAACGTCCATGAAGGACGAAACGCCCCCAGACCGGGAAAGATGCCGAAACGCAGACCCTTTCCTTCCGGCCTCAGCCCTCAAGCGACTGAAGCTCGAACAGGCGGCGGTAAATCCCGCCCTCGCGCGTAATCAGTTCGGCGTGCGTTCCGTCTTCTTTCAGCGCGCCCTGACTGAACACGAGGATGCGGTCCAGTTCCATGACGGTCGAGAGACGATGCGCCACAACGATGACGGTCCGGTTCTGCATCAGGCGACGCATCGCATCCTGCACAAGGGATTCGGACTCGGAATCGAGACTGGACGTCGCTTCGTCGAAAATCAGAATGGGCGCATCGGCCAGAAAGGCGCGGGCGATGGCAACACGCTGGCGCTCACCGCCCGAAAGCTTCACGCCGCGCTCTCCGACCATGGTTTCGTAACCCTCGGGCAGCCGCTCGATGAACGGCGCTGCGTTGGCCAGACGGGCGGCATCTTCGATCTCGGCGCGGCTCGCATCGGGGCGAGCATAGGCGATGTTTTCCGCAAGCGTGCGATGAAACAGCACCGGTTCCTGCGGAACAATCGCGATATGCGCGCGCAGGGACTCCTGCGTGACATGCGCGATATCCTGCCCGTCCACCACAATACGCCCGCCGTTCACGTCATAAAGACGCTGAAGCAGCTTGGTCAGGGTCGTCTTACCCGATCCGCTCGGCCCGACAAGCGCCACGCGGGAGCCGGGCGCGATGTCGATGCTCAGATCCTGATAGAGCGGCTTGACCTGCCCCGGATACTGGAAGTCCACATGCTCGAAGTGGATCGCCCCTGTCGTGAAACGCGCCTTCTGGGCATCGTCTGCGTCCTGAATGGCAGGATCACGGCGGAAAATCGCCACGAGTTCCTCCATCTCATTCACCGAGCGCTGCACCTGACTGACCTGCTGCCCCAGATCGCGCAGATACCCCTGCACCAGGAACATCATGGTCAGAACATACGCCACATCCCCCGGACCAGCGTTCCCTCCCCACCACAACCAGACGGCCAGCCCGATCAGCAGCATCCGCATGGCGAGCGAGGCCAGAGCCTGAAGATTGGCGCTATTCGTGCCCCGGACCCAGGTTTTCAGGGTCCGCTGACGCCAGCCCCGGATGATGCTGTCGAGCCGGTCGTCCTCGCGGTTTTCCGCACCGAATGCCTTGACCACCGGATTGCAGGTCACGGCATCCGCCATGGCCGCACCCATTTTCGTGTCCCATTCATTGGACGCACGGGCGGTGGGCGCGACATAGCGCAAGGTCAGCAGGATGGAGAGCATAGCGAACAGCACCACCGAAACCGCCAGAACCGACCCCATCAGCGGCGAGCGGACCATCAGAACCGCCGTCGTCCCGCCCAGAACCAGCACTTCCGGCGCGATCAGAAGCAGGAGCGTGTCGTCCAGCGTATCAATCGCCCAGATCCCACGCGTCAGCTTGCGGACGGTCGAACCCGCGAAGTTGTTGGCATGCCAATCCGTCGAGAACCGCTGCACCCGATCGAACGCCTGATTGGCAACGCGGTGCATGATGGCAAGCGTGAGATGCGAAATCCCGATGAAGGAGGAGCGCCGTCCGAACAGCCCGATCAGCCCGAGGACGATCAGCCCCGCGACCATCAGCCCCGCATCATCGCGCAAATGCAGCAGTTCCGAGGTTTTCTCCACAGCCGGGCCAGCGGCATGGCGGGAAATATCCTCCACCAGACGGCCTGCGAGAACCGGCGTGCAGACATCGGCCAGCGTGGCGAGGGCAACGCCGCCGAGGGTCTTGGCCAGCAGAAGGGGATGGTCACACCAGCGGCTACAGACGAAAGACAGGACGTCCGTGAAGGACACCTCCTGCTTGCGGCCCTCCTGTTGCTGGCGACTCATGGGAAGAGGGGTATCGGACACGGTATCAGGCACAGGGCGCTCCGCCGTCTGCCGGTCTGCGATGTCATGCAGAACAGGCCACGGTGTAATGGCATGGAGTTTTCAGAACTTTGCCGTATCTTGCTGTGTGTCCGGACCAGACGCAACACACCCCCAGCCTCACACCCTCTTGGAGTGCCCGTCATGACCGATGCCCCCGCAACCGCCAAGCGGGCCATGAGCAAGGCGGCCGCCAAAGCCTTCATCACGGCACTGGCCGAAGCCAATCCCGATGCGGAAAGCGAACTGGTGTTCCGCAATCCGTTCGAACTTCTGGTAAGCGTCGTGCTCTCAGCACAAGCGACGGACAAATCCGTCAACAAAGCGACCAAAGGCCTGTTCGAGGAAGCCCCCGACCCAACCTCCATGGCAGCCATCGGCGAAGAGGGCATTGCGCGACACATCCGCACCATCGGCCTGTGGCGGGCGAAAGCACATAATGTGGACCTGCTCTGCCATCAGTTGCTGGAGCGTCACGCAGGACAGGTACCATCCGACCGTGCTTCGCTCGAAGCGCTGGCCGGTGTGGGGCGCAAGACGGCGAATGTCGTAATGAATGTTGCATTCGGCGCGGACACGATGGCGGTCGATACCCACATCTTCCGCATCGGTAACCGCACCGGTCTGGCTCCCGGCAAAACCGTGCGACAGGTCGAGGACGGGCTGGTCGCCCGCATCCCGAAGGACATGCTCCGCCCCGCACATCACTGGCTGATCCTGCACGGGCGCTATGTCTGCAAGGCCCGCGCGCCCGAATGCTGGCGCTGCCCGGCCACGACATGGTGTCTGTATCCGGACAAACGCATGGTGGCCCCGTCCGCACGCAAAACAGCCACGGCCTGAAAACTCCGACTTTACTCGGACTGCGCCAGCGGCAGATTGGGCATGCCGTGCCAACCCACAGGCGGAACCCAGAGCCGGTTCCCCCGCCAGCTCCGGTCCGAAACAATCGTGAGACTGTGTCCGGCGAACACGGCATAAGCCCCGTCGCGCCAGACCGAAAACCGGTCAATGAACGGCACATCCGCGCAGCCTTTGCGAGCGGGAGAGGCGCTGATGAATAGGCTCACCCCGTCACATTGCTGCACCGTCGGGAGATGAGCACCGTCCGATAAATCATGCGGACGCAGCAGCACAGTCTGCGCGCCAATGCTGATCCGGCACAAACCGATCAGACACTCCGGCGGCAGAGTCGCCACCGGAAGCGCCAGAGCCTGCTGCCAGTCTTCCAGCGTGCGTTCTTCCAGACCGGAATGCGGACCAACCAGAAGCACATCCGGGCGATGCACCGCCATCAGCCCCGCATCCGCCGACACGAAAATATCAGGCTTCGGGGCCAGCCAGATCGACGCCACCCCGATCACCACCGGCAGCAGACCGGCAAGAGCAATCCGGCCTTTCCACAGACACAGGAAGCAGAGCCCAAGCATCACAAGCAGCAGCCCCCAGCCCGGCATGGCCGGAACAGGCTGATGCGCCATCGGAAACGCCGCCACCCGCTCCGCCAGCACCTGTACGATGCGGATGCCCACACCCATGAGTTTCAGAAACGGCGCTTCGGCATGAAACGGCATGGCAACAAGCGCCAGAAGCCCAACCGGCATGATCCAGACAGCCGCCAGCGGCACGGCCGCAAGATTGGCCAGCACGAACCATGGCTGAAACGCCCCGAAATGCGCCATGCTGACGGGCAACGTCGCCAACCCGGCGAGAAGGCTCGTCACCGTCAGGGCCGCGCCATAAGACGCGGCAACCCGATACCACTGCCCTTCCCCGCGCAGACGCATGAGCGGTTCGCGCAGTGCGCCATAGCCCGCAATCAGCCCCATCACGGCGGCGAAAGACATCTGGAACGACACATCCACAACCGACACCGGCGAAACCAGCAGGATCAGCAGCGCCACGATGGACAAAGACCGCATGGACAGAACGCGCCGCCCGGTCACAATAGCCAGCGTCATGAGGCTCGCCATGCCCAGCGCCCGCAGGCTGGGTAGATGCGCGCCCGTCAACAGCACATAGCCCGCCCCGGTCAGCAGCCCGCAAACGGCGGCGATCTGCCGACAGGGCAAGCGCAGAGCAACATATTCAATCGATGCCAGACCACAGCGCAACGTCACGATCACAGCCGCCATCACAAGCCCCAGATGCAGCCCTGCAACGGCCAGAAGATGCGCCAGCCCGGATGCGGAAAATGCTTCCCGCGTCTGCTGGTCAATGCCCCCGGCTTCACCGGCCAGAAGCGTGGCCGCAATGGCTGCGGTCTGGTCAGGCAGCACAGCCGCAGTGCGGAACGCAACAGACTCTCGCAAACTCTCGATCCATGAAACCCGGACCGCTGCGCCTGAAAGACTAACCGGCCCCAGCGCATAACCGCTTCCCGCCAGTCCCGAAAACCATGCCTCGCGCTGAAGATCGCGTCCGCCGGGCCATGACGGCGGTGGCGGCGGTCGCAACATAGCACGCAGGCTGATCGTGCTTCCCGGCTCGGGCAACAGATCGTCATCGTCCCGCAGGCGAAGATGCAGCGTGCGCCGTAACGGAGCCATTCCTGCATCGACGGGCGTGTCGAACACGGCATCGGCCAGAGTGATGCGATGCCCATCATCTTCGTCATCATTCCGGGGCGGCAGGATTTCCAGCGACTGTACGCGGCCCGTCAGAACGGTGGCATGGGTCGGCAACACCGGCATGGGCGGCTGCATCCGGGCCTGAAGAGCCAGATCGCCACAACCGCTTGCCAAAGCAAGCAGCGTAAACCCCAGCAAACGCGGAAACAGCCGCTGCCAGCCCCACCAGAGGCACGCGGCCCCTGACAGCCCCATCGAAAGAGTGCCAAACACAACAGACAGGATGGAAGGCTCAAACGGCAGGACGAGATAGAACACGGCCCCCAGCCCGACTGCCACCGGAAGCCAGCAGATCATCTGCCGCCCCTGATCCAGAACAGACCGGATCAGGGGCGAAGGCAGCTTCGGCACAAGGTCGAGGCCTTCTTCGCGCTCCAGTAGTTCGCGCGGATCGAGGTCCGGGACGGAAAGGGGTTCTTTCTTCACAAACAGAACCGTAACGGATTTTCCCGCAGGACGCGCCTCCCCGATTAAGGTCAGCGCCTCCTGCGGCCCAATCTACTGCGGAAGATGCAGCACCTGTTTCAGACCCGCGGCATCCCGCTCCAGTTCAAACCCGGTGCTCCCCGGCTGAAACAGCCTTGCGGTTGCAAGATTGCCGGTCACGACAGGGTCGAATCCGGCCGCCCTCACCAGCGTCGTCACCTGCGAGACAGCCTGCGCATCATCTCCCGCCACCGGAACCGCCAGAAGCGGCGAAGCGCGATGCGCCTCGGAACGCAGCGTGGTCATGTCGATGGAGTTGAAGGCCCGCACCACATGCGCCGAAGGGAAATAACGCTGTGTCGTCACCCCTGCCCCGTCCCGCTGCGCCGTGTCCGCAATCGCCCCATCCCGCCAGGGATAGGGATTGGACGGATCAAGCAGAACCTTGTCCAACAACGTCCGGCTGAGCTGCGGGCCGAGCTGCGGAATAGCACCATAGGGGACGGCCAGCACCACCACATCGCCATAGGCCGCCGCCTGCGCCGGGGTTCCGGCCGTGGCGAGCGGGCCCAGCGATGTGGCCAGAGACTGCGCCTCGCTCAGGGAGCGCGACGACACCATGACGGGATAACCCGCATGAACCCAGAGCTCCGCCAGCGTCGTGCCGACATGACCTGTGCCGATAATGCCGATCCGCATTTTCTGGCTCGTCGCCTCGACCGCATTGGCGCTGCTGACCGTGGCCAGCCCCGCGAGTGCTGCGAGGAAAGGACGGCGCCTGAGAGGAAAACCCGTCATGATGGGTGCCACTCCCGTGCGAGAACACCTGCTGCACCCTGAACCGGATCGGTTTTCGGGAAGGACAGGCCGTGAATACGGGCACTCTGCTCCGCCGTAGGTGCGGCGCGGAGAATGTCGAAAGACTGGTTAGGTGGATAGGCGCCGATGACGGTGAACTCCGTGTCCGATCCGAGATTGCAGTGCCCCGTTCCGGCCGGAAGCACGGCGATGTCGCCACCGCGCACCTCGACCGTCCGGGCGTTCGGCCCTCCCAGCATCAGGCGTGCGGAACCGTTGGAAAAGCCCAGAACTTCATGACCCAGGCTGTGATAGTGATGAAACGGATAGACACCGTTGCGCCACTGCGGCGGCCAGCCGTTCCGGCTGAACAGGTCTTCATACACCGCCTCGCGATCCGGCCCGGCTTCGAGCGCATTGCGATAGACGATGACAGGAAGCTCCGGATTGTTCGGAACCCAGTCATTGGCGCGCAGCGTAAAGATATCCACACGGGAGGTCGTGGCGCTGGCGTGATGGATCTTCCCCTCTCCGAAGGTCAGACCCAGCCCTGCCAGCAGGGCATTAAAATCGCGTCTGTTCATTGGAAAGGCACCACCCGGACTATTGAACGTCACAATAGGCCGCTTCGGGAGGCGTCTGGAAATCACACGCGCTTGAAGAACCTTAGCTTTTTGTAAAGCGCGGGCTCGTGACGGAGCACCGCAGCCCCACTGGCGCAGGCGGATGGAAGCGCGGGTCAGAGCATGATATGACGGCGGCATGACCATCCGTACGCGATTTGCCCCCTCCCCGACGGGTCTGCTGCATGTCGGCAACGCCCGCGCCGCCCTGTTCAATTTCCTCTTTGCCCGTCATCACGGCGGCGAATTCCTTCTGAGGATCGAGGACACCGACAAGGAACGCTCCACTCAAAAAGCCGTGGACGTGATCTTTGACGGTCTGGCCTGGATGGGAATCAAGGCGGATGCGGAACCGGTTTTCCAGTCCGCCCGGCAGGACCGCCATACGGAAGTGGCACTTGAGCTTCTGGAAAAGGGTCAGGCCTACAAGTGCTTCTGCACCCCCGAAGAGCTGACCGCCATGCGTGAGAAGGCCATGGCCGAGAAGCGCCCGCCCCGTTACGACGGCACATGGCGCGACCGCGATCCGTCCGAAGCGCCCGCTGGCGCGCCGTATGTCGTTCGTCTGAAGGCCCCGCGTGACGGCGAGACGATCATCAAGGATCTGGTGCAGGGCGAAGTCCGGGTCGCGAATTCCGAAATGGACGACCTGATCCTGCTGCGTTCGGACGGCACGCCGACCTATCTGCATGCCGTGGTCGTGGACGATCACGATATGGACATCACCCATGTCATGCGCGGTGACGATCATCTGACGAACACCTTCCGTCAGGCCATGATCTATCGCGCCATGGGCTGGAACCTACCGCATTTCGCACATCTGCCGCTGATCCACGGCCCCGACGGCGCCAAGCTGTCCAAGCGACATGGCGCACAGTCGGTCGTGGATTTCCGCGAGGAAGGCTATCTGCCGGAAGCTCTGTGCAACTACCTGCTGCGTCTGGGCTGGGGTCATGGCGATGCCGAAGTCCTGTCCCGCGAGGAACAGATCAAGCTCTTCGATCTGGATGGCGTGGGCCGCTCCCCGTCCCGCATGGATTACGTCAAGCTGGCGCATCTGAACGGAATCTGGATGCGCGTCGCCGATGATGCGCGTCTGACAAACGACGTCATGCAGCGTCTTGCAGGCCGCGACGGCGTTGTGACGGATGACAAGACCCGCGCGCGCATCCTTGCGATGATGCCGGGCCTCAAGGAACGCGCCAAAACGCTCGTGGAACTGGCGGACAATGCCGCTTTCGCAGGCTTCACCCTGCCCCTGACCTTCACACCCAAGGCTGAAAAGCTGCTCGGCGAGGACGGACGCAAGGTTCTCGAAGGCGTTGGCAGGGATCTGGCTGCTCTCAAGGACTTCACGCCCGAAGCGATCGACGCCACTCTGCGCGCCTATGCCGAAAAGCACGAGATCAAGCTCGGCTCCGTGGCCCAGCCGCTGCGCGCGGCCATGACCGGCTCCACGACGTCTCCGGGTATTGACCTGACACTCGCGGCGCTGGGACAGGACGAAGCTCTGGCCCGCATCGCAGCCGTTCTTGCTTCTGCATCCAACGATGGCTGAGCGGCCCTCCGTCCCCCGGCATCTCCTGGGAATCGAGGGGCTGTCGGCCGAACAGCTCGTGCCGTTCCTCGATCTGGCGGAGAGCTACGCGCTGCTGAGCCGCTCGCGCTCCGCGCCGCGTGATGCGCTGCGGGGGCGGACGGTCATCAATCTGTTTTACGAAGACAGCACCCGCACCCGCACGAGTTTCGAACTCGCAGGAAAGCGGCTTGGCGCGGACGTCATCAACATGTCCGTCGCCACGAGTTCGGTGAACAAGGGCGAGACGCTTCTGGATACGGCAGCGACGCTGAACGCCATGCGCTGCGACCTCCTGGTCATCCGCCACGCGCAGTCCGGCGCACCGGCACTGCTGTCGCAGAAAGTCGAAGCCAGCGTCGTCAATGCGGGCGACGGCACGCATGAACATCCGACACAGGCGCTGCTGGATGCCCTGACCATCCGCCGGCATTTCGGCCGCCTTGAGGGCCTCACGGTCGCCATCTGCGGCGATGTCGGGCACAGCCGGGTGGCACGCTCCAACATCCATCTGCTGACGGCATTCGGAAACCGAGTGCGGCTGGTCGGCCCACCGACGCTGCTTCCGGGAGCCATGGCCAGCCTGGGGAATGTGGAGATGTATTCCGACATGGACAAGGCGCTGGATGGCGCGGATGTCGTCATGTCCCTGCGGCTTCAGAAGGAGCGCATGGGGGCCGGTCTGGTGCCGAGTGCGCGGGAATATTTCCATTTCTTCGGGCTGGATCGCCGCCGTCTGAGGCTAGCAAAGCCGGGCGCGCTCGTCATGCATCCGGGACCGATGAACCGTGGCGTCGAAATCGCCTCGGATGTGGCGGATTCGGATCAGAGCGTGATTTCCGAACAGGTTGAGATGGGCGTGGCTGTGCGGATGGCGGTTCTGGACCGTCTGTCCCGGGCACGGATGCCGGTATGACTGATATCGTTTTTGAAAATGTCCGCCTGATCGACCCCGCTTCGGGCCGGGACGAAATCGGACGACTTGTGGTGCGTCAGGGAAAGATTGTCGCCTGCGAAGACGGGTCGGTTCCCGAAGGCGCGCGGGTCATTGATGGCGCAGGGGCCGTGCTGTGTCCCGGTCTGGTGGACATGCGCGTCGCACTCGGAGAGCCGGGTTCGGAATACCGTGAGAGCGTGTCTTCCGGGGCGCGGGCTGCCATCGCAGGTGGCATCACGACCATGGCGGTCCTGCCCAACACCTCTCCCCCGATCGACAACCCGGCCCTCGTGCATCTGCTGCGGGTCCGGGGCGAAGAGACGGGTATGGTCTCGATCCATCCTTACGGCGCACTGACGCGCAGCTGCGAGGGCGGCGAAATGGCCGAACTTGGGCTCCTGCGCAACGCCGGAGCCGTCGCGTTCACGGACGGGACCCGCGCGATTTCAGACGCCAAACAGATGCGTAACCTGCTATCCTATTCGCGCTTCCTCGACGCCATCGTGGTACAGCATCCGGAAGATCCGTCTCTGGCCAAAGGGGCCTGTGCCACGGCCGGAGCACGCGCGGTGCGGATGGGCCTGCCGCAGGTTCCGGCGGAAGCCGAAGCCATCATGATCGCCCGCGATCTGCGTCTGGCGGCCATGACCGGGGCACGGCTGCATTTCGCGCATGTCTCGACGGCAGAGGGGCTGGACCTGATCCGTGCGGCCAAAAGCCGGGGCGTACGCGTGACCTGCGATACGGCACCGCCCTATTTCGCCATGACCGAAGACGATATCGGCGACTTCCGCACCTACGCGAAACTCTCGCCGCCCCTGCGGAACGACGCGGACCGGCAGGCCGTCTGTGCCGCGCTGGCAGACGGAACGATTGACGCCGTGGCCTCCGACCATGCCCCGGCAGATGCGGATGACAAGCGGCTGCCTTTCGCGCAGGCCCGTGCTGGCGGCACCGGACTGGTCACGCTGCTGGGCGTCACGCTCGGCGCGGGGCTGCCGCTTGTGGATGCGCTGCGTCTGCTGACCTCCGCTCCGGCTGCCCTGCTGGGCCTTGAAGCCGGGACGCTGGCAGTCGGGAGCGATGCCGATCTGTGCCTGTTCGATCCGGAAGGCTCGTGGACCGTAGTCGCCGGAGACCTGCCGGGACGCGCACAGAACACACCGTTTGACGGCCGGAATCTGAAAGGCCGTGTCCTGCGGACCTTCAAGCGCGGCGTGGAAGTCTTCACGGCTGACGGGCTGGCGGAGGCACGCTCGTGAGCGGCTTTCAGGCACAGCTCATTCTGCTGTTTCTCGTGTCCTACGTCATCGGAAGCATCCCGTTCGGGCTGCTGCTGACAGCGCTTTCAGGCGGCGGCGACATCCGCAAGATCGGTTCGGGCAATATCGGCGCAACCAACGTCCTGCGCACGGGACGACGCGGTCTGGCGGCGGCCACGCTGCTGCTGGATGCGCTTAAGGGAGCTGCGGCTGTCCTGATCGCACGGTTTTTCTTCCCCGGCGCGGGCGACATGACCATGGCCGTGGCGACCGTCGCTGTCGTTATCGGGCACTGCTTTCCGGTCTGGCTCGGCTTCAGGGGCGGGAAGGGCGTTGCGACAGGGCTCGGAACGATCTGGGTCCTGTCCTGGCCGGTCGGGCTGGGCTGCTGTGTGGTCTGGTTGCTGGTCGCACGCCTGAGCCGGATTTCCTCAGCCGGGGCTCTGGCGGCGTTTCTGCTCGCGCCGATGTTGATGGTGCTGCTGTCAGGACGCGCGTTGCACTCCCCCATCCCGGTGGCGACGCTGCTCATCTCGCTGCTGATCTGGGCGCGTCACTGGAGCAATATTGCGCGCCTTCTGACGGGACAGGAGCCGCGCGTGAACGTGGATCAGGCGCCCCGTTCCTAATATTTTTAAGCGCCTATTAAGGAATCTGTCTTAAGGAGAAAGACCTTATGACAGATTCCGCAGCCGCCTCTCCCGTCATCTCTGCCGCAGACCGAATCGACATGCTGCGTCTGTCGCAGACGACGGGCGTCGGTCCGATCAACTTTGCGCGACTGATGACGCAATATGGCAGCGCGGGAGCCGCTCTGGCAGCACTGCCCGGACGCATGCGTAAAGCAGGGCGGCGGGACGACCCTGCCATTCCGTCCGTTTCTCGCATGACGGACGAACTGGAACGCCTTGAAAAACTGGGCGGGAAAATGCTGGTCCGGGGGGATGCGGACTATCCGCTACTCCTGTCCCATGTGCCGGATGCGCCACCGGTGCTGTTCGCGCTCGGGGATGTCCGGAAGCTGTCGATGCGGTCTGTAGGGGTGGTAGGTGCGCGCAATGCCTCGGCTGCGGGAATCCGGATTGCAGAGAGCCTTTCGGCCGAAATGGCCCATGCCGGAATCTGCGTGGTTTCCGGTCTGGCGCGGGGTATCGACTCGGCAGCACACGCCGCCGCACTGTATCCCGGCCTGACGGTCGGTGCGATCGCAGGAGGGCTGGATCATGCCTATCCGCCGGAGAATGCATCCCTTCAGCAGCAGATTGCTGAAAAAGGTTGTCTGGTGACGGAAGCATTGCTCGGAACCGCCCCGCAGGCCCGCCATTTCCCGCGACGCAACCGCCTGATCGCCGGGATTTCGTCGGGATGTTTGATCATTGAGGCAGCGCTAGACTCTGGTACAATGATTACGGCGGATCTCGCCCAGTCCTACAACCGCGAGCTTCTGGTCGTGCCAGGTTCGCCGCTCGATCCGCGGTCACGGGGCGGCAATCATCTGCTGAAAACCGGTCAGGCGACCCTGACAGAAAATATCGCCGATATTCTTCAGGCCCTGCCGACGGAGCTTCCAGAACGCGAACCCGCGCCGTGGCAGCGTCCAGCGCGCCACAACCCGCCTTTGACCGGCTTTTCCGAACCTTCGCTCGCATGGGGCGACCTCCCCGACACCGGCTGGATCGACCCCGATCTGGTACAGCAAAGCGTGCGGTCTCTTCTCTCCGTGACGCCTGTAGCAGTTGACGATGTGGTGCGCCGCTGCCAGTTCTCCGTGTCGGCAGTGCTTGCGACGCTGGCCGAGCTTGAGCTTGGCGGGGTCGTGGAGTTTGTGCCCGGCGGACGCGTGGCGTTGCTGCCGAACTGAAGTGACGCGGAATACCGGAGTGGCGATGACGGACGTTGTGGTGGTCGAGAGCCCGGCAAAGGCCAAGACGATCAACAAGTATCTGGGAAGCGGATATACCGTGCTCGCTTCATTCGGACATGTGCGGGATCTGCCGCCCAAAGACGGGAGCGTGCGCCCCGACGAGAACTTTGCCATGAGTTGGCAAACGGACGAACGTGGCGCAAAGCAGATCTCGGCCATCACCAAGGCGCTGAAGGGGGCGAAAAACCTCTATCTCGCCACTGACCCGGATCGCGAAGGCGAAGCGATTTCGTGGCATGTCCGCAGCGTTCTGGAAGAAAAAAAGCTTCTGAAGAACGTGGACGTCCATCGCGTCACCTTCAACGAAATCACCAAATCGGCTGTTACGGCAGCGATGGCGGCTCCGCGCGAGCTGGACCGCCCGCTGATCGACGCCTATCTCGCCCGCCGTGCGCTGGACTATCTGGTGGGCTTCACGCTCTCCCCCGTCCTGTGGCGCAAGCTGCCGGGCAGCCGGAGTGCCGGGCGCGTGCAGTCCGTCGCACTGCGTCTGATCTGTGAGCGCGAAGCCGAAATCGAGGTTTTCCGCCCCAAGGAATACTGGACCGTCACTGGCGGCTTCACGACACCCGGCAAGGCCGCCTTTCAGGCTCGCCTGACCCATCTGAAGGGCGAAAAGCTCGACCAGTTCGATCTGAACAATGAACAACTGGCGTTCGGAGCGCGCGATACGGTTCTGGGCGGCCAGTTCACGGTCCGCTCCGTCGAGCGCAAGCGCACCAAGCGCAATCCGCCCCCGCCATTCACGACATCAACTCTCCAGCAGGAGGCGTCCCGCAAGCTCGGCATGAGCGCGCAGACGACGATGCGTACGGCCCAGCAGCTTTATGAAGGCGTGGATCTGCGCGGCGAAACAACCGGGCTGATCACCTATATGCGAACCGACGGCGTGACGATGGCGAAAGAAGCCATTGGCTCCATCCGCGGGCATATCGGCGAGACGTTCGGCGACGACTATGTGCCGGATTTCCCGCGCGCCTATTCCACCAAGGCCAAGAACGCGCAGGAGGCCCATGAGGCCATCCGTCCGACGGACGTCTTCCTGACGCCCCAGCAGGTCGGCCATGCGCTGACGCCCGATCAGAAGAAGCTGTACGAACTGATCTGGAAGCGCTCCGTCGCCTCGCAGATGCAGTCCGCGGAACTGGATCAGGTCGCGGTGACGCTCGCCGATGCCAGCGGTCAGACGCTTCTGCGCGCCACGGGATCGACCATCGCATTCGACGGTTTCCTCAAGCTCTATATCGAAGGCCGGGACGACACCAAGGTCGAAGACGAAGACGGCAAGCTCCTGCCTCCGATGAAGGAAGGCGACCGCCTGACTACCGGCGCCGTGGAGGCCGAACAGCATTTCACCCAGCCCCCCCCGCGCTATTCGGAAGCCTCGCTCGTCAAGAAAATGGAAGAGATCGGCATTGGCCGTCCCTCGACCTATGCCTCCATTCTGGGCGTGCTGCGGGACCGCAATTACGTGCGGCTGGATGCCCGGCGCTTCATCCCCGAGGACCGTGGACGGCTGGTCACGGCGTTCCTGACGTCCTTCTTCGAGCGCTATGTGGATTCGGGCTTCACGGCCTCGCTTGAAGAGCAGCTTGACGACATTTCGGGCGGCCGCGCGGACTGGCATGATGTGATGGCCGCGTTCTGGCATGATTTCTCGGCGGCGGTGGCACAAACCAAAGATCTGAAAATCTCGGACGTCATCGACGCTCTGGACGAAGACCTCGCGCCACATTTCTTCCCTCCCCGCCCCGATGGTGGCGATCCGCGCGTCTGCACATCCTGCGGAACCGGGCGGCTGGGCCTGCGGCTTGGCAAGTTCGGCGCCTTCATCGGCTGTTCGAACTATCCGACCTGCCAGTTCACACGCCGTCTGGTGGCCGAAGAAGGCGACACCGAAGGGCTGAATGACGGTCCGAAAATTCTGGGTCAGGACCCGGATACCGGCGAGGACATCTCGATCCGTCGCGGGCCGTACGGGCTGTATATCCAGCGCGGCGAACCCAATCCCGAGGACAAGAAAGCCAAACCCAAGCGGACGACCATTCCCAAGGGAATCGACGGCAACACCATGACCATGGAACAGGCGCTGGGGCTGCTGTCCCTGCCGCGTCTGGTCGGGCTTCACCCTGAAACGGGCGAGAAGATCGAGGCCGGTCTGGGACGGTTCGGGCCATATGTGAAGATGGGTGCGATCTACGGCACGCTCGACAAAGACGACGATGTTCTGACGGTCGGGCTGAACCGGGCTGTGGATTCGCTGGCCAAAAAGCTGGCGTCCATCCGAAATCTGGGAGCCCATCCAAAAGACGGCGAACCGGTCATGATCCGCAAGGGACGGTTCGGACCCTATGCCCAGCATGGTCAGCTGATCGCCAACCTGCCGAAGGGGCAGGATATGGAGGAGGTCACGCTCGATGAGGCCGTGGCGCTTCTGGCGGAAAAGGGCAAACCACTGAAAGGTGGCGCAAAAAAAACTTCGGCGAAAAAAGCAGCTCCGAAGGCCACAAAGGCCAAGAAAGCCGTTGCTTCTGCGGAAGGGGATGAGGCCGCTCCGAAGACGGTAACGAAGCGTATCCCGGCCAAATCCGCCACAAAGACGAAAACCACAACGCCGCGGAAGCGTAAGACTGTCTCCGACACGTCGTCGGAAGACTGAAAACAGATCGGCTCGGCAGTGTTGCCAGATGGCACTGCCGACCCCAGATTTGATCTGGCAAGTCTTTACCGTGGCTGAAGTTTGTGGCGTGGTCGCGTTACGGGAGCAGCCGTTTTTTGCCGTCCCGTCTCCAAGGACCCCGTCTTGCGTCATGTCGCCCGCCCTGTGACCTTTTTCATGCCGCGCAGCCGCAAGGCGGCATGTCGTATGGCGCTGTGTCTGGCGTTCTGCCTCATGGTTCTCGCAGTTCAGAGCGGCACCGCAAAAGCCCAGACACCGACCGGCAATGCCCCGCCTCCCGCAACGCCTACAGCCGCTCCGCCCCCGCCCGCACCTCCCGTTTTTTCGGCTCCCATCACGCGGGACGTTCTGGTCGCAGCGCTCGGCTTTCTGGAGCCGCGAACGCTGGAGGCCCATTCCGCGCGGGATTTCTGCGTCTGGGGACTGGGTGGTCTGACGGCCATCGACCCGACCCTGTCTGTCACGATCACGCCCTCGGCCGCAGCCCCTGCCGTCGTCCATACGTCCGAAACGGCCGTCGCGGCTGAAAAACCTGCCGATACACCATCCACCGCGACACTGAGCGTCCTTCAGGGCCAGACCGTCCTGTTCAGCCGCGCTCTGCCCTCAACGAACAGCCACTCCGCATGGGCGGATCTGGTCACGGCGGCCATGCAGGCGGCCTGGCAGCATTCCTCTACCTTGCGGGATGCCGGATCAGACGCGCTGTTGCAGGGCTTCTTCGACGAGCTGTTCAATCATCTCGACCCGTATTCCCGCTATCTCGGCCCCTCTCCCGCCACGTCGGACCGGACGCGGCGCACGGGCAGCACCGGCACGGTCGGACTGAGCCTCGGGCAGAGCGGACGGAACATCGTAATTACAGCCGTCAACGCCAACGGTCCCGCATGGGAAGCAGGCATCGATACGGGCGAACATCTGGTGTCGATCAATGGACGCTCCACGCATGGTCAGGATGCCGCAACCGTTCAGGAGTGGCTGGAAGGTGACGAACACAGCGCCGTTACGCTGGGAATCGCCGCAAAGGGACACCGACCCACGACCTTCAAACTGCAACGGGTTCAGGTTCCGCCCGAAACCGTGTTTGCGTCCACCGATGGTCCCTTCACCGTTCTGCGCGTCACGTCCTTCTCGACCCAGACAGCCGAGGAAATCAGCCAGTATATCGATCAGGTCGTGGACGAGCCGACCCCGGACGCCCCTGCCCCGCCTCCGGGGAAAGGCAAGGCTGCGGGCATCATCCTCGATCTGCGCGGCGATCGCGGGGGCGTCCTGCAACAGGCCGTAACGACTGCGGCCCTCCTGCTCGATCATGGCGTCGCCGTGACCACGCAGGGCCGGAACCCTCTGGCCAACCATATCTGGGCCGTTCAGGGCGGGGACATGACCAACGGAACGCCCGTGGTGGTTCTCGTGGACGGACGCACGGCGAGCGCTGCCGAGATTTTGGCGTCCGCACTGGCCGATCACCGGCGCGCCGTCGTGATCGGGAGCGAAACGCTGGGCAAGGGGCTCGTTCAGGTGATCGGGCAGATGCCGAATGGCGGCGAACTGTTCGTGACGTGGAGTCGCAATCAGGCCCCACTGGGCTGGCCGATCCAGGGGCTGGGTGTGATGCCGCAGATCTGCACGTCGCTTGGAGCGGACGCGCTTCAGGCACAGCTTTCCGCCCTGAAAGCGGGAAACAGCCTTCAGGGCGAGGCCGTGCAGACCGCCCGAGCCGCCCGCTATCCGGTCCCGGTCGCGAAAATCCTCGAGATCCGCAAGCACTGTCCGGCCGCCATCGGCTCGGATGCCGACATGGACGCAGCAAAGGCGCTGCTGTCTTCCCCTGCCGCCTATAAGGCGGCTCTGGAGTCTGTTCCCGACGAGAACAGCGCGCCTCTCCACTAACCTTGCAGGACGAACGGAAACGGTTATGGGCGCACGATTGAAAACGGGACTTTGGGTACGGGCTGTCCTGCGCCGTATTTCTTCGGACGGAACCTCGGCCATGGTTCTGAAAAAAGGAGACGAGGATGCCGGTGCGGTCCTGATCGTCCTGACGGACCGGTCTGGCGGGACCGGTGTATTGCGGGAAGACGGATCAGGCTGGACCCGCGTGGATGCGAGCGATACCGCCAGTGTAGACGCCTATCTGGAACGGCAGAAACAGTATGATCCCGATCTGTGGATCGTTGAGCTTGAGATGCGCGACGTCTCCCTGCCCATCGAGCGGACCCTCGGATCGCGCAGGCTCGATCTGGACGAAGAGGCGTAAACTGTGGGAGTGAAGACACAGCACATGGCGAACCTGCCATAAAGAAAACTGCATGATGCGGCATTATGCTGTGTGATGCGTTGCCATCGTCCGAGCTTTCGGCAAGAACACACACGGTAAGGTTGGCAGATTTGGCTGGTTGGAGAAAAATGGACATGACGCACCGATCCGTTGTCAGGACCTGGCTAACCCGTGCCGGGTTCACTGCAGGCGTTTCGATGCTCGTCATGGGTGCCGCAACCGCACAGCCCGTCAAAGGACTGTATGTTGCCGGTGAAGGCGGTGCGAGCTTCAATCAGGACCAGACAGTCCGTCTGTCGCCTGTCTTCCCGAGCGGGCGTGACCACTATCAGGCGGGCGTAACCGGAATCGGCAGCTTGGGCTATGGCCTCGGAAACGGCTTCCGCGTCGAGGTCGAAGGCAACTACCGCAACAACCGCTTGCAGCAGTTCCGCTCCAGCACGTTCCCGTCCTCTGTCGGCGGGCGTCAGCAGGGCTATGGCGTCATGGCCAATGCGCTGTTTGACATGGATATCGGCAAGTCCTGGGTCTTCCCGTATTTCGGCGCGGGTATCGGCTATGGCTGGCAGGCGATGAACACCTATGTTCATGCTCCGAACGGCGCCTTTGACCAGCATGTCGGCGGCACGGCTGGGAACTTTGCCTATCAGGGTATTTTCGGTCTCTCCTTCCCTGTTCCGTGGGTCGTGGGTCTGTCGGCTACCGCGGAATACCGATTCTACACGCTGATGGGGCCGAACGGACATCATGCCACGGCCACCGGCATCTATGGCGGCTGGGACAAGACGAAGGAATTCGGCGTATCCAGCGGCAACCGCGACACCCGGACAGACTTCAACCACTCGCTGATGCTGGGTCTACGCTACGAGTTCAATCCAGCTCCGCCGCCGCCGAAGCCAGTTGAAGCGCCAATGCCGATCCCGGGCCCTGCACCGACCCGGACCTATCTGGTATTCTTCGACTGGGATTCGGCCACGCTGAGCGCACGGGCAAAAGCCGTGGTCGCGGCAGCAGCGCGCAACTCCACGTCCGTTCAGGTCACGCATATCGAGGTCAGCGGTTATACCGACAGTTCGGCAGCGCATCCGGGCCAGCGTGGCGAAGCCTACAACATGGCGCTGTCCCAGCGTCGTGCAAGTGCCGTCAAGGAAGAGCTGGTGCGGGATGGCGTAGCGGCGGGAATGATCGCGACACAGGGTTTCGGCGAGAGCCATCCGCTGGTGGTCACGGCAGCCAATACACGCGAGCCGCAGAACCGGCGCGTGGAAATCGATTTCAAGTAAGAGCTACGGACAAGCCCAGCCTTTCCGGTCTACCGGCGGTTTCCTTTGGAGCCGCCGTTTTTTTTTGTGTCTGTTAGGCACAAAAAAGGGCGGAGAGAAGCCTCTCCGCCCTGTCCATGACTGGAATGGGTCTTATTTCTTGCGGTGCGTCGTGTGACGGACAGGCGCCTTCTTGGCCGTAGCCTTGGCCGGTGTGGGGGCAACGACTGCGGGCGGCTTTGCGACGACCACACCGGTTGCATCGACCGTAGCGTGAATCGTCAGATGCTCGCGCTTCTGGCCATTCCCTGGGATCAGTTCGGCCGTGAACGAATCCGTTCCGGCATAAGCCGTAGCGGGCGTGTAATCCACATAGGTCTTGCCGTCATAATTGTAGAGGAAGGCCTTGCCGTGTGACGGCGGAGGATTGACACCGAAAGAGGCATAATTGCCTCCCAGCGGCTGCTGGATGGCGATGGAGCACAGGCCGTCATCGCTGCGGACCGTCATGTCCACACTCATCGTGCCATCGGCAGCCTTCTTGACGGACGAGACGTGGCAGACGGCGGATGTCCGCTGGTAGCCGAAAGGATTCGGAGCCACGGAACGCTGAACGATCGGCTGCTGGGCACAGCCGGAGAGAAGCAGGGACACGGCCAGTGCCGAACCCAGGGTAATGGCAGAACCTCGCAGACGCACGGTCAACTCCAACGCATCGTGACAGGACAGGCCGCGTTTCCGCAGCAGACAGACGTTCGCATGTAGAGCAGGACGGCACGGGGCGAAAGGCTGCATCCGAGTGCTCCAGCCATTTTGACGGTATTTTGTGCCACAGGGCCGATAAATTGCCCCTGAAGGCCGTCACGCCCCTTTTCTGCCATGAAATCATGTTTCAGATGAAGGGCTTGCCGCACGTTCCTCAGACGCAGAATCAGCTTTCGCCGGGGGTCGACCGCGGGTAGTCTGTTCCAGTGGTTGTGGCCGGTCGATCCGGCCTTGTGGAGTCTGTCAATGCCGTCGATCTTCCGTCGTTCCGTCAAGGGCCTGCTTGCTGTGGGGCTTTCCTGCGCTACGCTTGCTGCCGTTCATCCCCTGTCCGCCCGCGCTGCGGACTGCGGCAATTCGCCCGCCCACGAGGCTTTCGATGTGGCCGGACTGAAGTCCGAACTGATGGTGACGGCGCTGTCGTGCAAGGCGCAGGACCGCTACAATGCCTTCGTCAACAAGTTCCGCCCTGCCCTGCTGAATGCAGACGAGCGCCTGAACAGCTATTTCCGCACGACCTATGGCCGTCGCGCGCAGGTCGAGCATGACGACTACATCACGCAGCTTGCCGACATCCAGTCGCTCGGTGGCCTGAAATCCGGCACGGTGTTCTGCCAGCAGCGCGAAGCAATGTTCGACGAAATCAATGCTCTCGAAAGCTCTGCCGATCTGGCCCATTACGCCGAAGCCAAGGATGTGGCCCAGCCTGCTTCCTATGAGAGCTGCGAAGCCCCGGCAACTGTGGACCGCCACTCTCGCAAGGGCGTGACAAAAAAGGCCGCAACACGCCGCACGAACCGCGCCTGAGACCCTGTTCTGAAGCCGTTGCTCTCCCTGCCTCGAAGCGTTTGCTTGACGTTCCTTAGCGGGGCGGCGACAACGCAGACATGAGCGATCTGTTCGAGTCAGGCAAGACAGGCAAACCCAAGGCCGGAACATCCCGCAAGGGGCCGGTCGATACGGAATATGGTGCCCACGACATCGAGGTGCTGGAAGGGCTTGAGCCCGTCCGGCGCCGTCCGGGCATGTATATCGGCGGCACGGATGATACCGCGTATCACCATCTCGCCTCCGAAATCCTCGACAATGCGATGGACGAAGCGGTGGCGGGTCATGCCACCACCATCGACGTGCGGCTGGAAGGCCCGCGCACGCTCATGGTGCGCGACAACGGCCGTGGCATCCCGACCGACCCTCACCCGAAATTTCCCGACAAATCCGCGCTTGAAGTGATTTTCACCACGCTGCATGCGGGCGGAAAATTCTCGGGCAAGGCCTATGACACGTCCGGCGGCCTGCACGGCGTGGGCAGTTCGGTCGTCAATGCGCTGTCCGAAAAGCTGGAAGTCGAGGTCGCGCGGGACAGAACACTGTACCGGCAGGATTTCGTGCGCGGTGTCTCGCTGGCACCGCTGGCGGAAGTCGGCAACGCGCCCAACCGGCGCGGTACGACGGTACGCTTTACGCCCGATCCGGAAATCTTCGGCAACCATCATTTCTCCCCTGCCCGGCTCTACCGGATGTGTTGCTCCAAAGCGGCGCTGTTCCGGGGGGTAACGATCCAGTGGAAATGCGAAGCATCCCTCATCAAAGCGGGCGACGAGACGCCGGTTGAAGCTACCATCCAATTCCCCAACGGACTGGAAGATGCGCTTTCAGCGGAACTCGGGCCTGATCCGGATCTGCTGACACCGCTCTGGGCGGGAGATGTGGATCTGCCGATCGCCTCAGACGGACGCACGGGCGGGCGCGTGGAATGGGCCGTGGCGTTCCTTGAGAGCGGGACGGCAACGCTGTCCTCGTTCTGCAACACGATTCCCACGCCTCAGGGCGGCACGCATGAGGCCGGATTCCGGGCCGCGCTGGTCAAGGGCCTGCGTGCCTGGGGCGATCAGCGCAAGGTCAAGCGGGCCGCCGCCATTTCGGCGGAAGACGTTCTCGGCTCCGTGGCCGCCAAGCTCTCGGTCTTCATTCGCGATCCGCAGTTTCAGGGCCAGACCAAAGACAAACTGACCTCTCAGGAGGCATCGCGACTGGTCGAAGGGGCGCTGCGCGACCGCGTGGATCACTGGCTGGGCGGGAATCCGCAACAGGCGGACAGCCTGCTGGCCTTTATGGTGGAACGCGCGGAAGAGCGTCTGCGCCGCCGTGAAGTCAAGGACACGGCCCGCAAAAGCGCCACACGCAAGCTGCGCCTTCCCGGCAAGCTGACGGACTGCACACGCGAAAATGCTGCCGAGACAGAACTGTTCCTCGTGGAGGGCGAATCGGCTGGCGGCTCCGCCCGTCAGGCGCGCGACCGCGAGACGCAGGCCGTGCTGCCGTTGCGGGGCAAGATCCTTAACGTGGCCTCCGCCACGACCGACAAACTACGGGCCAATCAGGAACTTCGGGATCTGACCGAGGCTCTGGGCTGCGGCATCGGGGCGTCGTTCGATATCAGCCGTCTGCGCTATGGGCGCGTCATCATCATGACGGATGCCGACGTGGACGGGGCGCATATCGCCTCGCTTCTGATGACGTTCTTCTATCGCGAAATGCCGGAACTGATCCGTCAGGGCCATCTGCATCTGGCGCAACCGCCGCTCTATCGCATCACGCATGGACCCAAGACGGTCTATGCCATGAACGATCAGGACCGCGTCCGACGGATCAAAACCGATTTCAAGGCCAATGCGAAGGTCGAGGTCTCCCGGTTCAAGGGCTTGGGCGAAATGCCGGTGAAGGATCTCAAGGAAACGACCATGGACCCGGCCCGACGGACGCTTCTGCGCGTCATCACCCCGCCCGAGGACCGTCTGGTAACCAGCGAGCGTGTGGAAAGCCTGATGGGCCGCAAGCCGGAACTGCGGTTCCGTTTCATTCAGGAACATGCCCGTTCCGTTGACGAACTCGACGTCTGAGCGTGTCGTCACAGGTCAGCTCCACGGAAACGAATAGCCAGCTCAAGGCGGTCGGATGTCTGATCGGGGGAATTTCCTCCTTCCAGATCGGCGCGACGCTGGCGAAAGGACTGTTCCCACTGTTTGGCCCGACCGGCATGGTGGGGCTGCGCGTCTGTCTGGCTGCGGTCATTCTGTTGTGCATCTGGCGGCCGACGCCGGGCACGCTGACGGTCGAGCGGCTGAAGCTGCTGCTGCCCTATGGCGCGTCTGTCGCGATCATGAATTTCTGTTTTTACGTGGCGCTGGTCCGGCTGCCGCTGGGTGTGGTCGTCGCTCTTGAGTTCACTGGCCCCTTGACACTGGCGCTGGTCGGCTCCCGCCGCTGGCTGGATCTGTGCTGGGCGGGGCTTGTGGTTGCGGGACTGTTCCTGCTGCTGCGGCCCGAAGGACCGACAGTGGGTCTGGCGTCACTCAATCTGTTCGGCGTGGCAGCGGCCCTTCTGAGCGGCTGCGGATGGGTGGTCTATATCCTGACCGGCACGCGTATGGGAAAGATCTTTCCGGCCCCCGTCGCCACGACACTGGGCATGAGCACGGCGGGAATTCTGCTCCTGCCCTGTCTGATCCCGACAATCCCGACGGTCCTGACCCATCCCTGGCAGGGCGGTGCGGCGCTGAGCGTGGCGGTCCTGTCTTCGGCAGTGCCGTATATTCTGGACATGATGGCCATGCGGACCCTCAGTCCGCGCGATCTGGGGATCCTGCTGAGCATGGAGCCGATGCTGGGCGCTCTGTCAGGGTTTGTGTTCCTGCATGAGGCCCTGTCCGCGATGCGCTGGATGGGCGTGCTGTGTATTGCCGCCGCCTCGGCGGGAAATGTGCTCACCGGACGGCAGAAGTCCCTGCACTGACGCAACGCTGGCCCTATAATCGGCTGAAAACAGACAGAAATATAGGGTCGGGACGTATTCCGCTCTCTTGACCGGCAGGGGATGTCGGCGCCAGATGCGGGCGTCATGTCCTGCCTCTTTTCCCCTTCGAACCGACGGTCCGGTTTGCCTGCGCTCGCAGTCATCGCCGTGGTTCTTCTGGGATTTCTGGGGCAGCTCGTTCTTCAGGGATGTTCCTATCCCGAAGAAAGTCCCCGGGCGACGATCGAGCGCCTGACGGGCATCGACATTGCACCGTCCCCCATGGTGATGGCGGAACACATGTCCGGGCCGATGCCCGGCATGACCGCCGGACATCAACATCATCACCATTCGCATGACGGCACCTGCCCGCTCTGTCCGCTGTTACAACTTCTGGCGGTCATTCTGGCCAGTCTGCCTGTGCTGCCGACCTGTGGGACCCTGGGACGCCAGATCCGCCAAACGCCCGGTGCGCCGCGTGCGCCGCCCGCGATCTGGCGACTGCTTCCCCCTTCCCGAGGACCACCTCGCCTCGTCTGACCCCCATTGTGGTCATGGCGGAGGAAGGAACTGCCTGCGGTCTGTCTTTTTCGGAACAGTCTGTGGGGCGTGATCCGCCGTGACTGGATTTCAGATCAGTCGAGGATGTGGACCATGCTCCCCCATTACAGGACCCGCACGGACGCATGTTATGCGCGCCCGTGCCTGACGGCGCTTTTCTTTACCCTGACCGCTTTTTCAGGAGCATCCGCACAAGATGTTCAGCCGGACTCCGTCGAGTCTGCCAAGGCCGAGCAGTTGAACGTCATCGGCATACGCCAGCCCCAAACGACCAGCGCGGATACAGCGCATCTTCTGGACAATGCGCTCGGTTACAGCACCTATTCCGCGGGCGGCGTCTCCGCCCTGCCCGTCCTGAACGGTATGGCAGACGACCGGGTGGCGACGCTCGTGGATGGGATGCGGATTGATGCTGCCTGTCCGAACCATATGAATCCCGCCATGTCCTATGTCGATCCCGACAGCGTTTCGCGTGCGGTGGCCATTGCGGGGATCACGCCCGTGAGTCTGGGCGGAGACAGCATCGGCGGCACCGTCGAGATCGAACGCAAAGACCCGCTGTTCGCCAAAACGGGCGATATCCTCGTGACCGGACATGTGCGGGGGGATTATCGCAGCAATGGCGGCGGTTCGGGAGCCTCGGGGTCTTTGACGGTCGCCAATGACATGTTCAGCCTGCGCTATACGGCCTCCTATTCCCATGCCAGCGACTATCAGGCTGGTGGGAACGGGCAGCGCGTGCGGTCCACCGAGTATCTGAGCTTCAACCATGCCGTGACGCTGGGCGTGAAGAAGGCCAATCATCTTCTGGCCCTGACCTTCGGTCAGCAGGACATTCCCTATGAGGGATTTCCCAACCAGTACATGGACATGACCAATAACCGCTCCACCTTCGTGAACGGCAAGTACAAGGGCGACTTCAACTGGGGCACACTCGATGTGCGCGGCTCCTGGCAGCGGGTGACGCATGTCATGGACATGCTTTCGGACAAGGGCGGCCACAGCGCGACCACGGGCATGCCAATGAACACGGATGCACGGACGGCGACCTATGCGATCAAGGCGACCATTCCGCTCGGGCTGAAGCACACGCTCAAGCTGGGCAGCTCCTTCGACCATAACGGACTGAACGACTGGTGGCCGCCGCTTCAGGGCAGCATGATGATGGGGCCGGGCACCTATCACAACATCAATAACGGCCATCGGGACCGTCTGGGGCATTTCGCGGAATGGGACGCACAGTGGCTGCCCCGTTTTTCCACGCAGCTCGGATTTCGCAACGATCTGGTGATGATGAATACGGGCAAGGTCGCGCCCTATTCCTGGACCGGGATGATGTCCATGGCCGATGCGATGGCGGCGGAGCGGTTCAATCAGGCGTCACGCGGGCGCACGGACGTCAATTTCGACGTGACCGCGACGGGCCGCTGGAAGCCACTGGACAGCCTGTCCATCGAAGGGGGCTATGCCCGCAAGACGCGCTCGCCAAACCTCTATGAGCGTTATGCCTGGGGCATGGGGAGCATGGCGACGCGGATGATCGGCTGGTTTGGCGATGGCAACGGTTATGTGGGAAACCTAAACCTGTCTCCCGAGGTCGCCAATACGGCCAGTGTGACGGTGGACTGGCATGACCCGAACCCGACCCAGCGCTGGGACCTGAAAATCCAGCCGTTTTATACCTACACGCACAACTACATTAACGTCCGGCGTCTGAGCAGCTTCTCCAACGGGCTGTCGATGCTGGGGTTCGTCAATCACAACGCCCAGAGCTATGGCATCAACGCCTCAGGCTCAGTGCGTCTGTGGGACAGGACGGCTTATGGACGAGGCGAGCTGGTCGGGAACATCAACTGGGTGCGCGGTGTGGATCTGGTCACGCATTCGGGGCTGTATCACCAGATGCCGGCGAACGGCCTGATCGGGCTGCACGAAACCTATGAGAACTGGACGGGTCGCGTCGAGGTGACGCTCGTGAAATCCAAGGACACCGTGGACTGGCTGCGCAATGAGCCGCGCACGCCCGGCTATGCGCTTCTGGGGCTTGGGGGGAGCTATCGCTGGCGGTATTTCACGCTCAATGCCGAACTCGCGAACGTGCTGAATCAGCGATATTATCTGCCGCTGGGCGGCCTCTCGCTGGGGGATTACGACGCTACGGGTGTTCTGGGGCCGTTGCCGGGAGTGGGGCGGTCTTTCAACATGAACCTGACCGCCGCATTCTAAGAAGAGTCGGGCCGCAACAGAACCGAGAGCGTCAGACGCTCTCGGCAACCCAGTTCCGGGTCTTTGTCGCAAGGCCAATGCCCGGATTGAAGCAGTTGCACGGATCGAGGCTGCGATAATGGGCAACCATCTCGTCCGGCGCCTTATAGAGATGCCCGACATTGTGTTCCGCCGGATAGCGCGCGCCACGGGCGTCCAGTCCGGGGAGCATGTCGTGCTCCACCTGCATGGCGTTGTAGCCCTTTTTGATGACGTAATCCTGATGCATCACATGGCAGAAGAAGTGGCCGTAATAGAGTTTGACGATAATCTTGTCTTCGATCTCCTTCGGCAGAACCTCAAACCACTCACGATCATTACGGCGCAGGGCGACGTCGAGCGCCACGATGTCTTCGGCCGTTTTCGTGTGGATTGCGCGGTACCGCACGGCAGCACCGGCCGCGGCGAAACGGTGCAGGAAGGCAAGCTTGCCTTCTTCGGGCGTACATTCGAAGAAAGCCCCGCCCGTGCTTGAGGCCCACTGTTCCAGATAGGCCCGAACCGGTGCGGTCATGGGAGCCGAGACCTTGAGCATAAGGTGGTGCTCGAAACGGTCGCGGTACTCGCACATGCGCTTGGGAAGCTGCTTCGGCAGGAAGCGGCTGAGGACCTGCATCGCCAGATCGCTGAAATGATCGGACAGGAACGGTAGTTTCTGCGCGAAAACGTCGAAGCGGGACTTCATGGAGAAGAATTTCGGCAGGTATTTCGTGCCGAAATAACGGATGACCGCAAACGTGTCCTTGCCGTATTTCTCGGCAATATCGAACGCATCGCGATGCAGATACTCACCGGCGATCGGCAGTTCGTCAAAATGGGTCAGGGCGTAACGGCGGAGGTCTTCAAGATCGGACGTGCTGTTCGTCCCGATATAGAACACGGCCGGGTTTTTGTTCGCCTCGAACGTATCCAGACGGACCGCGAACACGACCAACTTGCCCGCACATCCCGCAGCTTCATACCAGCGGTTGGGATCGGCATTGAAGCGGGCGGGCGTGTCGGCGTCCACGTCCCGGACATGGGTAGCGTAGTTTTCGTCGTGACCGCGTCCGGCGTTCCAGTCGATGGCGGCTTCGGGAAGCTGTCCGGCCTGCACGGCAGCGAGGATTTCCTCGGGATTACCCTCCAGACGGATGCCCAGATGGTTGACGAGATGCAGTTTGCCGTCCGCGCCCATCTGCCCGAATAGCGCCATTTCCGTGAAGGCGGGGCCGCGCTGGACCAGCGCGCCGCCGGAATTGTTGCTGACACCGCCTAAAACCGAGGCACCGATACAGGACGAGCCGATCACGGAATGCGGTTCGCGGCCAATGGCAGCAAGTTTGTCTTCCAGATCATGCAGGGTGGAGCCGGGCAGACACACGACCTGCCGCCCCTCGCCGATCAGGTGGATGCCGTCCAGACGGTTTGTGCTGATGATGACAACACCACGGTCATAGTCGTTGCCGTCAGGAGTGGAGCCACCGGTCAGGCCCGTATTGGCGGCCTGCATGATGATGATCCGGCCGGACTCGGCACAGAGCTTTGCGACACGCCATAATTCGACAAGGCTGCCCGGCTGAAGCACCGCCACCACGTCTCCCATGCCGAAACGGAACCCCTTGCGGAAGCGATAGGTCGCCGAAGGGGTCGTCAGGACATGTCGCGCACCGAGAATGGCGCGGAGAGAGTGGATAAGCGAGGCATCGCTGACTTCTGAGCTGGCCTCGGAACTGCCTTGTAGTGACGCTGACATTCTCTTGTCTTTCCTGCCGGCAACGTGATCGCCGCTGGTCCTAACATGGGGCTGCAAGAAACCACTCTTCAACCCTGCGTGTTATTTTACGCGCCCAAAGAGACGTTCAAGTTCCCGTCGTGTCAATCGAAGCCATGTCGGCCGTCCATGCGAACAGGTATTGGCGCGCGGGGTGCGTTCCATCTCCCGCAGCAGGGCATCCATTTCTTCAGGCTTGAGACGACGACCAGCACGAATACTGCCATGACAGGCCATACGAGCGAGAATGGCGTCCAGATGATGCGCGAAACTTCCCGTATTAGCGGCGTCCAGATCCGGATCGCTGGCCAGTTCGTCAGCGACGTCCTTCAGGAGGCCCTGAATGTCCTTCGCGCCCAGAAGCGCAGGGACCGAGCGCAGCAGAACACTGCCGGGACCGAAGGATTCAAGGTCGATCCCGAGTTTGGCCAGATCCTCCGCCCGCGCCATGAGGGCCTCGGCCTCACGGCGAGGCAGGTCCACCACTTCGGGCAGGAGCAGGGCCTGCGCGCGCAAAGTGCCCCCGCTCGCATATTGTTCGCGCAGGCGCTCATGGGTCAGGCGTTCATGGGCCGCATGCTGGTCCACGAGGATCAGGTCGCCATCGGGTGCGAGCGCGAGAATGTAGGTGTCGAAAACCTGCGCGATGGACGCGCCGAGTGGAAATGCCGGATCGAGCGCCTCGGGCTGCTGAGGGGCGCGGGCGGCGGGAGCGAAAGCCGGGTCCGTTTCTGCGAAGCCCTGACGAGGGACGGTTTGCGGGGTTTGGGGCGCTGAGGCCGTGGGCAGAGTGGTCTGTAACGGGAGCGACGTCATCGTCTCCCCGGGTTCCAGCGGGCGGGGCGGATAGACGATGGAAGACCGCGGAGCGAAACTGGCATGGATGCCGCCTCCGCCCTTCGAGCCATGCCCGAGCGCCCGGCCCAGACCGCCGATCACGAGAGAGCGGATTTCGGCTTCGTCGGCGAAACGTAGTTCCGTCTTGGCGGGATGGACGTTCACATCCAGCCGTTCCAGCGGGACTTTCAGATGCAGCGCCATGACCGGGAAGCGGCCGCGCTCGATGACGGGACGATAGGCTACGCGAATGGCGGTCCGGAGCATCGGGTCTGTCACCGGGCGGTTGTTGACCAGAATGAACTGACCCGATCCGGTGGCGCGAGTGCGGGCCGGACCACAGGCAAAACCCGACAGGCGCACCGCACCGCGCTGTTCGTCAAGCGGAATCAGAGTATCAGGCGTAGTGTCGAGAATGGAGGCCGCACGACTGATCGGGCTCTGTTCGGGCAGGTCGAACAGGACCTTGTCGTCCAGCAGGACACGCATGGCGCAATGGGGCGCGGACAGGGCCAGCCGCCGCATGACGGATTCGGCATGCCCGCTCTCAACGCGCGCGCTTTTGAGGAATTTGCGTCGCGCCGGGGTGGCGAAGAACAGGTCCGTCACAACGATGCGCGTGCCGACCGGGCCAGAGGCGGGCTGTGGCGGGGTGATGACACCGCCGTCCACACGGATGCACCAGGCGGTATCGGACTCCGGCGTCCGGGACGTGATGGAAAGCCGCGCGCTGGCGCCGATGGAGGGTAGCGCCTCCCCCCGGAACCCGAGCGTCCGAATCTGGACGAGATGGTCGTCCTGAAGTTTGGACGTGCAATGCCGCTCGACAGCTAGCTCCAGTTCGACCGGGCTCATGCCGCAGCCATTGTCCGTAACGTCGATCCGGTCCGTCCCGCCTGCACGCAGCGCGACCACAATGCGGGTTGCGCCAGAATCAATGGCGTTTTCGACCAGTTCCTTCAGCGCGGCGGCGGGACGTTCGATGACCTCGCCCGCTGCGATCAGGTCGATGACATGGCCGGACAGGCGACGGATTGTGGGGCGGGACATGGACGGGGCCTCGGTCACGATGCCTCCTCATCGTCCGGACTGGAGCCGGACGGCAGACAGGGCCGTTCCTTGCGCCCCGTCAGGGAGCGGAAGGAACGATCGTACTCAGAGAACGCCGAGAAAGGCTTTCTTCTTGCGGACCGTCGGGGTGGCGCCCGTTGCGGGGTTGCGGCCCAGAGCCGAGTTCTCGCGGATGCGACGGTTTTCGCCGTCACCATCAACGACGGACCCGGCATTGCCGCCCTTCCAGAACATCAGATTGTCCACAAAGCCCGCATCGGCCGTACCGAGTTCGGCGTTGTTCGGCGCATTGGCGGACTTCTCCACCTGTCCGACCAGTGCGGTCTGCCCGGTGCTGCCCTTGCCTGAATCCGGGTGCAGGGCCGTGTCCGGCGAGAGCGTTTCGAGCGCCTGCATGCGCGGGCTTTCGTCCGGGCGATGGGCATCTGCCGCGCCGGGGAGCTGCATCTGCTCGGAAGGCGGCATGGAGAGCGGGGCGCGGGTTGTGACGGTGTACTCGTCGGGCATAGCCCGTTCGAGGCCGATCGCGCGGGAGACATCGGCGCCCGAGCAGCCCGAAAGCAGCAGGCCGACGGAAGCCATGGCACCCATCTGGACACTGAGACGGGCAACGAAAAGACGGTTACGACGCATGGAGGGCCCCTGGGACGCGATCATGATTGGAACACTCCTACAGTCCGCGCGGCGCGGGAGCAAGGCCAGAGCAGAGCGTGGAAACAAGTTCCGCCAGCGTATCACTTCGCGTTCGACGCTCTGGCGGCCTGACGTTCGGCAAGAAGGGAGTCGATCAGCCAGACAATGACGCCACAGACGATCCCGGAATCCGCAACGTTGAAGACATACCATGACCAGCCGAACGCGTGTGCGTGCAGGAAATCCACGACCGCGCCATAGCGCAGGCGGTCGATGACATTGCCGATGGCCCCACCGGCGATCGCGCCACACGATGCCGCAACCAAGGTGCGCTTCGTCCGCGTCAGGGTCCAGACCAAAAGCCCCACCGCAATCAGCGAGACCGCGCAGAAAATCCACGGCCCCCGGCTGCCGAGGCCGCCGAACATGCCGAAGGTCACGGCGTGGTTCCAGACCATCGTGAAGTTCAGGAACGGCAGGATCTCGACCGAGCCACGATCCGGCAGGTGATAGACGTACAGGATCCAGTCCTTGCTGGCCTGATCCAGAACGAGAACCAGAACCAGCAGGGCGAAGCCCAGAACCATGCGCCCCGTGCGGCTCATACCGTCATGCCACAGGGACATCAGGCGCTCACCACATCGATGCAGCGGCGGCACAGGGCTGGATGTTCGGCGTCCTCCCCGACTTCGGGCAGGACTTTCCAGCAGCGGGCGCATTTATGGCCCGGCGCACGCTCGACCTGCGGGCCACCATGGGCCGTATCGCCCGGCAGCAGTTCGGTTTCGGCATGGGACGTGATGAGAAGTTCGGCCCAGTCGAGACCCCCCAGAATTCCGGCTTCTTCCTGCGACAGCGGCAGCGTGACGCTGGCTTCGAGCGAGGAGCCGATCGTGCCGTCACGGCGGGCCGTTTCCAGCTCGGTCGTGACGAGTCGGCGATAGGCGCGGATGTCTTCCCAGCGGTTGCCGAGTTCGGGGTCGTTCCATTCGACGTCCGGTTCGAAGAACTGCGCAAGATGCACGCTGTCGTTCTCGCCGAAACGGGCCTGCCAGGCTTCTTCCGCCGTGAAGACGAGAACAGGGGCCAGCCAAGTGCAGAGCGCGCGGTGCAGGACGTCCAGAACCGTGCGGGCCGCGCGGCGCGTCGGATCGGATTTAGCGTCGCAGTAGATCGCGTCCTTGCGGATGTCGAAATAGAACGCCGAAAGATCGGTAGTGCAGAACCCGTGCAGTGCCGGATAGACACCGACCCACTGATGCGTTTCGACCGCGCTGGAGATCAGGCCGCGCAGTTCCGACAGGCGGTGCAGGATATACTGCTCCAGCGGCGGCAGATCGGCATAGGGCACGGCTTCTTCAGGCTTGAAGCCATCAAGCGCGCCGAGGAGCCAGCGCAGCGTGTTGCGCAGGCGGCGGTAGAGCTCGCCCTGCTGCTTGAGGATTTCCTGCCCGATGCGAAGATCTTCGTTCGTGTCGGAGTTCAGGACCCACAGACGCAGGATGTCCGCGCCGAGGCTGTCGGTCACGTCAGACGGGGCCACGACATTGCCCAGAGACTTGGACATCTTGCGGCCCTGCTCGTCCATGACGAAACCGTTGGTCACGAGCGCCTTGTAGGGCGCAACACCCATCGTGCCGACGCTTTCCAGCAGGGAGGACTGGAACCAGCCGCGATGCTGGTCGGAGCCTTCAAGATAGACATCGGCGGGGAAGTTCAGCCCCTCCTGCCCCAGATCGAAGCGATGGGACGAGCCGCTTTCGAACCAAACATCCACGATGTCGAAGACCTGTTCGTAATCGGCGGGATTGCGGTCAGCGCCGAGGAACACGGCCGGATCAGCCTCATACCAGACATCGGCACCCTTCTCACGGAAGGCGTCGACAATGCGCTGCATGACGGCGGCATCGCGCAGGACCTCGCCGGTGCGCTTCTCGACGAACACCGCAATCGGCACGCCCCAGGCGCGCTGACGGGAGATGCACCAGTCCGGACGCTGTTCGATCATGGACGTGAGGCGGCGGCGGGCTGCTTCGGGGACGAAGGTGACGTTATCCAGCGCGCTCAGGGATTTTTCACGCAGCTTCGTCTCGCCGTCCATCGCGATGAACCATTGCGGCGTGGCGCGGAAAATGATCGGGGCTCTGGAGCGCCAGGAATGCGGATAGGAATGGCGGACCGAGCCGCGGGCCATGAGGCCGGTGGCGGCCGCATCGTCATGTTCGGCGGACTGGCGGGCTTCCGTCAGCAGGTCGCAAACCGGATCGGCAGCCTTGAAAACATGGATGCCAGCCAGATGCGGAACCCACGGCGCGTAACGGCCATCGTCTTCCACCAGCTCGGGGACTTCGATGCCGTATTGGCGGCAGAGTGCAAAGTCGTCCTGACCATGCGACGGCGCCATGTGGACGAGGCCCGTACCAGCATCGGTCGTGACGAACTCGCCCGGCAGCATCGGCACGTCATATTCATACCCACGGCCACGCAGCGGATGGGCGCAGACCGCGCCTTCGAGGGCCGTGCCGGGAAGGGTGTAGAGCGTGTGATGGGCGGTGATGCCCGCTTCCGTGCAGAAGGCTTCCACACGGTCTTCGGCCACCAGCAGTTTTGAGCCCTGCGGGACGATGCTGTTTTCGTTCGTCTCGTCGATCCGCAGAACGACATAGGTGATATCCGGGCCGTAAGCGAGCGCACGGTTGGCCGGGATGGTCCAGGGCGTGGTCGTCCAGATGACTGCGGAGACGCCGCTCAGGGCATGGGCGGGTGTCGGGTCCTTGATGACCGGGAAAGCCACGAAAATCGTGGTGGAGTCGATGTCGTGATATTCGATTTCGGCTTCGGCCAGGGCGGTCTTCTCGACCGGGCTCCACATGACGGGGCGCAGGCCGCGATAGAGGCTGCCGTTGAGCAGGAACTTGCCGATTTCATCGACGATCTTGGCTTCGGAGCTGAAGTCCATCGTCACGTAGCGGTTGGCCCATTCGGCCTGTACGCCGATGCGTTTGAAGTCTTCAGCCTGTTTCCGGACCCATTCGGCAGCGTACTGGCGGCACTCGGCACGGAACTGGAGCAGCGGCACCTGATCCTTGTCCTTCCCTGCCTTGCGGTACTGTTCCTCAATCCGCCATTCGATCGGCAGGCCGTGACAGTCCCAGCCCGGAAGATAGCGGACCTCGTAGCCCGACATGCGATGGGCGCGGTTAACCACGTCCTTCATCACCTTGTTCAGGGCGTGTCCGATATGAATGTGACCGTTGGCGTAGGGCGGGCCGTCGTGAAGCGTGAAGACGGGACGTCCCTTCCCGGCTTCGCGGATCCTGTCATCCAGCCCCATCGCGGCCCAGCGGGCAAGCGTCTCGGGCTCGCGCTTGGGCAGGCCGCCGCGCATCGGAAAGCCGGTGCGGGGAAGGAACACGGTATCGCGGTAGCGATCCTGCTGTTCCTTGAATGCGGCGACGGAAGGATCGGGAGTCTTATCGGACATGGGGGACGGGCCAGTTTCGGTCATTCACACTAAGGGGGACCATATGGAGATCGGGAGCCAATCCGGTCAAGTCCGGGGTTGAGGGCGGCAGCAATGCGGGGCCGCCTCAAAGCGGGTTGCCGGGACAGCGGGACTGGCGGATGATGCGAGATATGGCGCTTTTTTCAGAAGGCAGGTCCGTGCGGTCACATCGTCTTTTCCAGTCTATTGCAGGGCTTGTGCTGGTTTTCTGCACGGGAGCCTTCGCGCAGGCGCCCCGCTGTCCGGCGGCGGCAAGCGTGCCGGACAAGGTCCGGATGGGGCAGATGTTCAGGACGGCTCCGGACCGGGGCTTTTTGTGGAAAGTAACGAAGGATGGTCATTCGTCCTGGCTGTACGGGACGCTGCATGTCGCAAAGCAGGACTGGCTGATGCCCGGTCCGCTGACGCGTGCTGCGATCTTGCACAGCAGCGAGGTCGCACTGGAGCTTGATCTGAACGCCCCCGAGACTACGACCAGCCTGCGTCAGCCCGAAGATGCAGCGCGCTGGGCGCATCTCGTGCAGTCCGGACGCAAGGCGAAGGTGGATGCGCTCATGGATCAGCAATGTGTGCCCAGCGCGGCGTTCGCGCATGTGGCTGTGGGCGTGGAAGCAGCGGGCGTCGAAGCACTTTCGGCGCGTGGGGATGGATATTATCCGGATTATGCTGTGGATGCCGTGCTTCAGGGTATGGCGGGCAGTCTGAAAAAACCGCTGATCGGGCTGGAGACGGTGCAGATGCAGCGTGACCTGCTGATCGGGCCGGATCAGGCGGATGAAGATGCGTTTATCGACGACATCGTCAAAGGCGTATCATCGGGTAAGACACAGGCCGAAAACCGGCGACTTGCTGAAATGTGGGCGTCCAGTGACGTGAAGCGGCTGGATGCGTACCACGAATGGTGTGACTGTCTGAACACTGCGCAGGAACGGCGCTTCATGTCGCGGCTTCTGGACGATCGGAATGTCGGCATGGCCGCAAAAATTGCAAAGATCCATGACAGCGGAACCTCGCTGTTCGTGGCGGTGGGCTCTCTTCATATGGCAGGGCCGAAAGGACTGCCCGCTCTTCTGCGGAAGGACGGGTTCACGGTCCAGCAGATCGTGCCGGCACTCTGATGAAGCGGATCGTTCGGAAATTTCTGGGCCGCAAATCCCGCCCCCGTCGTCCTGAGGCCCCCGCCCTGCCGCCGCAGATCGAGGAGATCCGGCAGGGGGCGCTGAAAGGTCAGCATCTTCAGATCGTGCAGTGGGGGCAGGTGCTGCTGGACAGCGTGCATGTTCCGCGCGATCCGGCTGGTGCGCTGGAGTGGTTTACAATCGCGGCCAGTGCCGGGTTCGGGCCGGGGCACAACATGCGCGGTCGGTGTTTCCAGTTCGGCTGGGGCTGTGAGAAGGATCTGCAACAGGCGGCGCAATGTTACGCAGCGGCCGCCGTAGCGGGCGACGAATGGGGCCGGTACAATCTGGGCATCCTCACCATGCGCGGGATTGGCATGGACGCGGATCTGCCGCGGGCGCTGGATCTGTTCCGCACGGCCGCTGGTCACGGTCATGCGAAATCCATGAACCTCTATGCGCGGTTTCTGGAGGAAGGCTGGGTCGTGCCGCAGGACCGGGCAGCGGCGCTGGACTGGTACCGGAAATCAGCCGAGGGCGGCGATTACCGGGGGCAGCATAATTACGCGACGGCGCTCGTGGATGCCGTGAAAATTGAGGAGGCGCTGGGCTGGTGGCGTCAGGCGGTTGTGGATGCGACGTCCGACATTCTGCTGGCGATGGACCAGAAGCTCACGGCGCTGGGGCCGCAGGGCGATGCGGACCTGCTGGAGCGGGTCCGTGGTCGCCTGAAGGAGATGGGAATTTCTCCCTCAGGCGAGGCTATTTCGGCTCAGTAATTCGCCGAAAGATTGAAGAGGAAAGAGCGGCCGACGGAAGGGGTGGCGCGGTCGCTGAACAGGTTGCTGTAGTTCAGGCGGTTGTCGAGGTTGTAACCGTTCATGGCCACGCGCCAGTGTTTGCCGAAATTATGCGAGACGACGGCATCCCACTCCATGGTCGCAGGCACCCAGCCCGTATTGGCGGCGTTCAGATACACGCCATCACGCCATGTCAGGCCACCGCCGAACGTGACGTTCCAAGGGCGGTTGGGCGCGATCGTATAGGTGGACCAGATCGTGGCCGAGTTTTTCGGGGCGTACTGGATACGCTTGCCGAGATCGGCCGCCGTCTGGGACCAGACGGTTGTAGCGTCGTAATAGGCGTAGGTTCCGATCATGGTCCAGTTCTTCAGGATCTCACCCGAGACGCTGAGTTCGACCCCCTGGTTCCGCTGGCGGTCGCTGGAAGACGACACATCCCCGGTCGAAGGATCGGTCATGAGGGCGTTGCCCTTCTCCAGACGGAACACGGAGGCCGTAAAGCCCATGCGGCCGTGGAAGGCGTTATACTTCGCGCCCAGTTCGTACAGGCTGCTGCGTTCGGGACTGAACCCCTGCGTCGAGGACTTCAGGGGTTCGGAGCTGTTCGTCACATACAGGCCTAGCGGCGTGGTGGACTGCGCCCAGTTGAAATAGACCATGAGATCGCTGGTCGGCGTGTACATCAGGCTGACGGTCGGGTTGAACGTGTCCTGCTGCTGTCCGTACGATACCCCGGCGCCTGTGGTTCCACCGTTGGCAGAGTAATGGCTGTCCCAGTGGTCCCAGCGGAAGCCACCACGGATCGAAAATTCTGGCAGAAGCCACATCTGTTCGGAGAAGAACGCACCGACATCCGTGGCATCGCCTGTCTTGTACAAGGCATGACCAACACCGGAAATGTTCACGAGGTTCCCGCTATACTGACCAAGCGTTCCGAGCAGCAGGCCGGGCTGCGTGGCGGAAGGATTGGTCAGGCTTGTCGTATCGGTCCGCGTGCCGTTCTGGCCATTGAAATTATAGGCGTAGTTGGTGCGCCGGTCATAAATATGCGCGACGTCGACGCCTGCGATGATCTGATGGCGGATGCTGCCTGTGGAGAACTTTGCAACGCCCGAAAAGACGTTCTGCACGGACCAGTCGTCCTGCTGATAGGGCTCCGGGCCGCCCAGATGGCCGCGCCGGTTGATGGTCGCCGCCTCGGGATTATTGAAGTAATTGGCCACGCAGGTTGTATCGCAGCCAGGCTGTGAAGCAGAGAAATACCGGCTGTACATGCCGCCGCGCAGGTCGTCATACAGCGTGATATGCTTGTTCAGGTCGAATTTCAGACGGCCTGTCAGCATATCCACGTTCGAGGCATCCTGATCGTAGGTCGTGCCGTACCAGTTGTTGCGGTTCAGGCCGTATTCCGTCAGGGGCTTTGCAATGCGGGTACCCGGCTTGGTCCCGACCGGCACGCCATAGTCCGGCACGCGGTTGTCTGTCTGATGGAAATATTCGAGCGTAAACGTCGTGCGCTTGCCCAGACCGAACGCGATCGACGGTGCGAGACCCCAGCGATGCGAATAGACGTTGTCGCGGCCGACCGTGTTGTTCTCGTTACCCATGCCGGTGATGCGGATGGCCGTGGAGTCCCCGATCTGTTTGTTGAAATCGAGCGTGCCGCGATAATAATCAGCGGAGCCTCCCGAGAAGCTGCCGCCATAGCTGTCGCCGAGATGGGCGACCTTGGTAGTGATGTTGATGGCGCCGCCCGTGGTCCCGTTACCGAAGACTTCGGAAGACGGCCCCTTGATGACCGAGACATGGTCATAATCGAAGCTGTCGCGGGTATAGACGCCGAAATCGCGCAGGCCGTTCTCGTAGATGTCGTTCTGGGCCTGAAAGCCTCGGATGAGGAACTGGTCGCCCGCCATGCCGCCCTCGCCCTCACCGACGGAGGCTGTGATGCCCGGCACGTTGCGCAGGGCTTCGTCGAGGGATTTGACGTTCTGCTGCTGCATCAGCAACTGAGGGACGATGTTGATCGTCTGCGGGGTGTGCAGGGCATCTTCCGGCATCCGGCTCAGACCCATGGTCTCGTGCAGGATGTTCATGGGCGAGCCCAGAACCTGAAGATGCTCGTCCTCACCGGGGGCGGCGCTGACGCTGTTATCCGCCGTTTTCGGAGTGGGTGTTGCACTCTTCGGGGCTGCGGATTTGGCGGCCTGCGGCGGGAGTACGGTATTTTTGGGAACGGGCTGACGGCGACCCTTGTGATGATGCCGGGCATCAGTCTGCTGGGCATGGGCTGCGGTACAGACAAGCGTCAGACCAGCGGCCAGAGAGAGCGGGCCCAGAGGAGGGCGAGGTATTCTGGACGACATCGGATCACGATCCTGCAAACGAAAACTGATGCTGTCCTTAAAGATTTATTGAGAATTATTCTCAATACAGATTCCGAAAAAATGCGAAGGATTCTCATTCTCTCTTTAGAGAAGTGACCGAAATGACACACAATGTCATACAGAAAAAGCCCTTCCCCGAAAACGGAGAAGAGCCGCGGTCCATCGAGGTTCAGGTGATTGAGAAGAAGACTCAGTTGGCCAGAATGGCGCGGGCCTGCGCGGCGTCGGCGGCAATCTGGGCTTTGAGTTCGTCCAGACCGGAGAAACGCTTTTCCTCACGCAGTAGCGCAATCAGGGCGACGCTGAGGATCTGGCCATACAAATCTTCGTTGAAGTCGAAGAGATGGACTTCAAGACGGCTTTCCCGACCATCATTGATCGTGGGACGACGGCCGATATTGGCAACGCCGGGGATCACCCGGCCATCCGGCAGCGTAACGCGGGCAGCATAAACGCCGCGCGCGGGTTCGAGATGCTGGGTCAGGGGAATATTGGCGGTTGGGAAGCCGAGAAGACGCCCGCGCTGGTCTCCGTGCATGACGGGACCGGTGATGCTCCACGGACGACCGAGTTCCTCGGCGGCGCGCTCGGGATAGCCTTCCTGCAACAGGCGACGGATGCGGCTGGAGGAGATCGGGCCGCCCTCATCGACAAGCTGCGGCACGATGGTCAGGCCGATTCCGTGTGGCGCGAGAAGCGCCTCAAGACGGTCGATATTGCCGTGTCGGCGATGGCCGAAGGCGAAATCCGCGCCACAGGCCACATGCGCCACGCCGAGGCCGTTCACGAGGACATCGTTCACGAACCGGTCGGCACTCAGACGGGAGAATTCCGCATCGAACGGGATCTGAAAGACATGTTCCACGCCCTGCACGCCGAGGGCTGCGGCGCGGACATCCGGCAGCATCAGGCGGAACGGCGGGTCCTGCGGGCGGAACAGGGTACGGGGGTGCGGGTCGAACGTGACGACGGAGAGCGGATGATCGGGACGAGCCATCCGCAATGTGTCGAGAAGGTGGACATGGCCGCGATGCACGCCGTCGAAATTGCCAAGCGCTGCCACTGTATTACGGGCGGAGGCAGGGATATTGCGCCAGTCCGTATGCAGGATCATGCGACGGGCAAGCCGAACTGACTGGCGACCGAAGTCAGATCCGGGGCCTGCGCGACACCCGGATGCGGGACAGTGCAGTCCTGTTCACGAACAAGCTGACAGACGCTCATGCCTGCCGTCCGGGCCGCGTCCAGCTCTGCACCGATATCGGAAAGGAACAGAATTTCGTCTGCAGGTAGGCCGACGGCGGTCGTGATCTTTTCGTAGGAGGCCGCGTCTTTTTTTCCGCCGGTTGAAAGATCGAAGAAGTCTTCGAACAGAGGCGTCAGATCGCCTTGTGCTGTATGGCCGTAGAGCAGTTTCTGCGACGGGATGGAGCCGGATGAGTAGACAGCCAGACGCAGGCCGCCTTTCGACCATGCTTTCAGGGCAGGCGGGACGTCCGGGTACAGATCGGCCTGAAGAGTGCCGTCCTCGAACCCCTGACGCCAGGTCAGGCCCTGAAGTGTCTTGAGGGGGGCTGCCTTCACATCCGCTTTCATCCAGTCCTGACAGACTTTCAGCGGGTCCTGTCCCGGATATTCCACAACGATATCCGCCCGCGCCGCCACGACCGTCGGGTTCGTGTGGTCCTGCATCAGGGCCGGAAGGGCTTTCGCGGCATAGGGGAACATGACGTCCCGCACGAAAGAGATCGGCAGGGTTGTGCCCTCGATATCAAGCAGGACGAGACGGATCATGGGAGACTTTCAGGGAACTTCAGCAGGGAAGCGGTTGGCGATGTCATCGCCGGTATATTGCGCGATCCAGCCGGTCGTGTCGGTGAAGACCCGCAGGGCCACCACATCCGGATTCGGCCCGGCGTCGAACCAGTGCGGGATGCCTGCGGGAACGGAGATCAGGTCCCCTTGGGTGCATAAAACGGAATAGACGCGCCCACGGATATGTAGGACGAAAGCGCCTTGCCCATGCACGAAGAAGCGGACTTCGTCTTCGCTGTGGGTGTGTTCGGACAGAAATTTTTTCCGGAGTTCCGGAAGGTTTGGCGTGGAGGCGTTGATCCGCACCACGTCCGCACTGCCTGCGCCCGTCTCACCCATCAGCGTGTCGAGATAGGGGCGATAAGCCTCCAGAACCTCTTCCGCCGGAGCGTCGGGAGCCGGTGTGACGGGCGCCGACCAGCGGTCGAAGCGGATGTTGTGCGGTCGCAGGGTCTCCGCGATCTCGCCGGACGTGGTGACGTCCAGCAGGATCGTATCGGGGGCATCGTCGCGATAGACGGTCAGGCGGCTCATGGTCAGGCCTTTCTCTGCAGACAGGCGAGTTCGCAGGCCAGCAGGAACTCAAGCCCCTCAAGGCGCGCAAGAGCCGTGAACATGTCCTTGCCCCAGACATAAACGCCGTGGCCGCGGATCAGATAGCCAAGGCGCATGTCCGCCAGCTTGGGTGCGACGACTGTGGCCAGACGCGCGATATCCTGATCGTTGTGGAACAGGGGCAGCTCAAGACTTGTGTCGTGGGTCGTCTGGCCCTCGAAGACCTTGAGGACTTCATAGCCTGCCAGTGTGATCGCGTCGGACGGTTCATCCATGGAGAGGATGGTCGCGGCGACGGAATGGCCATGCAGAACGGCGCCGATCGCGGGATCATGGGCGTAAAGCTGCGTGTGCAGCAGCGTTTCCGCACTCGCGCGATTGGCGGGATCGACCGGCACGCCGTCCGGCGTGATCTCGATGACGTCGCTGTCCGTCAGAAAGCCTTTGTGGCCGCCGGAGCGGGTAATGGCGATCCGGCCATCCGGCAGGCGACATGACAGGTTGCCCGCCGTTGCCGGAACCCAGCCGCGCTGGTCCATCCGCTGGCCGGCCTGCACGATCTGGCGGCTGGCATTGCCCCAGCTTTCATCAACCTTGAGGTTCTGCATCAGACCTGATTGCGGTGCGTTTCGCTGTTGGTCGTCTGGCTATAGCCGGGGTTCTGGTTCGGCGGCGAAATATGACCCGGAGCCTGCGGGGCGTCCGTCGCGGTCATGGATTCATCGTCGGCCATGTTCTTCTTGAAAGACTTGATGCCCTTCGCAAAGTCTCCCATCAGGCCGCTGATCTTGCCGCCGCCGCCAAACACGACGAGCAGGACAACCGCCAGAATCAGCCAGTGAACGGGGCTCATGCTACCCATAGTGTGTTACTCCGAAAAGCGAGGGGATCCACCCGAGGCCTCATCATGTGGCAAGGCTTGGACGATTGTGCAAGCATTCCTCTCAGGAAGCATCGTCACTGTCATGCGATGAAATGAAGCCGTAGGTCGGATAAGCGCGCCTTCCCAGACCGTGAACCGGCGCCCACCAGACCCGCACCAGCGTCCAGTCATTGCGGGCCGACACATCCGTCACGGGTACGGCGTGGTCGATGCGGCCGGGCTCCCAGTTGGCATGATCGACGAGGATCGTGCGGTCTGAAACCTGTCGGCGCACGATGGAGACATGGCCGCTGGGAACCCGGGACGTGGCGCGGAAAACCAGCACTTCTCCGGGACGGGGCGTATGGGTGTGGGCATAGCGTCCACTGGACTGCCCCCACCATGAAGCCGCACTTCCGCTCAGTTTCAGGCCGGTGCGTTCACGGGCATAGGGCGCGCATTGCAGCGGGCCGTTGAAGCTGGCACGGCTGTATTCGTAGCGGTTGCCACAGGCCGCGAGCATCACGAGAAGACCGAGCGGCAGAAAGCGAGATGTCATGCTCACAGACTCCGAAAGGCGATGATGCGGTCTTCCGCCTCTTCGGGGTCCATGTCGAGCACGCTCTGCGCGACATCGCGGGAGAAGCCGTTCCGGGCAAAGATTCCAAGGGTCTTGAGAGGATCGTCGTCTTCGCGATCAGGCCGCAGGAACGGGCCGAGCCGGCGTTTGCGGGCCAGAACGAGGGCGGCGGCGAGTTCCGCCTCTCGTGCGCTGCTGTCCGAGCGTTCGCCCAGCGAGTCGTTGAGGGCGTCGCGGACCGTCTCCTGATCGACGCCCTTGTTGGCGAGATGCGCTTCCACCGCGCGCCGGGAGCGGCCGGTGCGGGTCAGACTGGTGGCGCGGCTGCGGGCAAACCCTGCGTCATCCACGGCGCCCAGATCGGTCATGGACGCGACGATTTCGTCGATGGCAGGGCGCAGGGCGGCGATGGCGGATTCGATATCTTCGTTCGGCAGACCGGCATGCGACGCACGCACGCCCCAACGGCGCAGACGACGGTCCAGCATCTGACGCAGCCCCTGTTCGGTCGTGGCGAAGCGGGCGAGATGTGTCAGCGCGGCCTCACGCAGGGACGCGGCATCCGGAACGGGGGGCGGGGCGGGATTGTCCTCCATGATGGGACAATTATGCCGGGTGAAAGGCATTTACGGCAAGACGGTCTGGAGCCATCATTCCCTCCATGAGCGATTCACTTTTTGCCCGTCTTGAAGCGGCCGTCTCCGCCCTCCCTGCCCGCTTTCCCGGCCCCGGCGGGGCTGTAGCCGTTCTGAAGGACGGCGAGGTTCTGATCCGGCATGGCTGGGGCTATGCGAATGTGGAGCGCCGCATTCCGTTCACGCCGTCCACGCTGTTTCGCATGTGCTCCATCACCAAGCAGTTCACCTGTGGGACGCTGCTGGATCTGTATGACGATCCGTCCGAGCTGGACGCGGATGTGGATGCGCGCCTGCCACAACTCGACGAGCCTTCGCCGGGAATGCTGCATCTGGCGCATAACCAGTCGGGGCTTAGGGATTACTGGGCCGTGGCGATGCTGCATGGCGCGCCCATCGAAGGCGACTTCGGAGACCGCGAGGCCCGGCGTGTTATTCAGGGAACGCGGACGCTTCAGTTCCAGCCGGGCACATCATACTCCTATGTGAACCAGAATTTCCGGCTGATTTCCGACATTCTTCAGGACCGGACGGAATGCAGCTTCGCCGAGTTGCTCCAGACATCCATTTTCAATCCGGTGGGCATGGAACGCGCCATTCTGGCCGCCGATACGCGTGCCATGCCGGATGGGACAGTCGGCTATGAAGGAACCGTGGAGAGCGGCTTCCGCCCGGCGGTCAACAATGTCATCTGGACGGGGGATGCCGGGCTTGGGGCATCTCTGGACGACATGATCGCCTGGGAGCGGTTCATTGATGCCACACGCGACGCGCCGGACAGTCTGTACCGGCGTCTGACCGCACCGGTGACGTTCAGTGACGGTCAGGCCGCGCCTTATGGATTCGGCTTGCAACGCAGCACGATGTTCGGGCGGGACGTCACGATGCATGGTGGCGCTCTGCGGGGCTGGCGGTCCCATCGGCTGCATGTCGCGTCCGAGCGTCTGTCAGTCGTGGTGATGTTCAACCACATGAGCGCGGCACAGGTTGCGGCGGCGCAGATTCTGGCAGCGGCTCTGGGCGTTCCCTATGAGCCGGACCGCAGCACACAGCCTCCGACCGCGCTGTATGGGACCTATCTGGAGCGGGAGACGGGTCTGTCGGCCCGAATCGAACCCGCTCCCGGTGGAGCAACACTGCGCTATCTGATGGTGCCGGAGCTTCTGGAAGGGGTTTCGGCAGCGCGGGCCGAAGCTGGATCGGTTGTGGTGAAGGCACAGGAGACTACGGAGGGTCCGGAGGTCGTGGTGGAGCGTCCGGGCGAAAACCGGACGAGCATCCTCACTCGCTGCGACGAAACGCCCGGCGAGGATATTGCCGAGCTTGCCGGGGTGTATCGCTGCGAGGAGCTGGACGAGGCCGAAGTGACCATCACACTGGCGGGCGGCGTGGTTTATGGCGGTTTTTCGGGAATTCTGGGCGATGGACGGATGGAAATGCTCCAGCGTCTGGCAAAGGATGTGTGGGTTCTGCCCTGCCCGCGCGCACTCGATCATACGGCTCCCGGAGACTGGACACTGGCCTTCGAGCGACAGAGCGGGAGCGTGACGGCGGTACGGGTCGGGTGCTGGCTGGCGCGGGATCTGCTGTATCAACGGGTCTGATTTGCCGGGTTGACCGCCACATTCCGGCACGCCGGGGTTTGACGGAACCCCGTTCTGCCCTTCACTATGCGCTGGCGGAATTTGAAGCCCTGCTCCGGGCAACCGGAGCAGGGTTTTACGATTCCGCATAAACCGTTTCGTTTTCAACCAGATATTCAGAGATCCATCATGATCCCCGCGCTGATGCCGAACTACAAACGTGCCGACCTCGCTTTCGAGCAGGGCGAAGGCGTCTGGCTGACGGCGACGAACGGGCGACGATATCTGGATTTCGGGGCCGGAATTGCCGTGACCTCGCTGGGACATGCCTATCCGAAACTGGTTAAAACCATTGCGGAACAGGCCGCAAAGGTCATGCATGTCTCGAACCTATACCGGGTTCCGCAGGCCGAAAAACTGGCAGAACTGCTGGTGCAGAACACGTTCGCGGATTCCGTGCTGTTCTGCAATTCGGGCGCCGAAGCCAATGAAGGCATGGTCAAGATGATCCGCCGCGCCCAGTTCGAGAACGGCCACCCGGAGCGGACCAGCATCTTGTGCTTTGATGGAGCCTTCCACGGCCGGACGCTCGCCATGATCTCCGCGACAGGCAATCCCGCTTATCAGAAAGGCTTCGGCCCTGTGGTGGAGGGGTTCGACCATGCGCCGTTCAACAACACCAACACGCTGCGTGAGGCCATTACGCCGCACACGGCGGGCATTATCGTCGAGCCCGTTCAGGGCGAGAGCGGCATCAAGCCTGCGACCCGCGAGTTCATGGAAGGGCTGCGCGCCGTCTGTGACGAATACGGGCTGTATCTGGGCTTTGATGAAGTTCAGACCGGTGTGGGCCGGACGGGCAAGCTGTTCGCACATGAATGGTATGGCATCCGCCCGGACGTGATTTCCGTAGCCAAGGGCATTGGCGGCGGTTTCCCGCTCGGTGCCGTTCTTGCGACGGAAGAACTGGCGCGACACCTGACGCCGGGCTCTCACGGGACGACCTTTGGCGGCAATCCGCTCGCCTGTGCGGCTGGCACAGCCGTTCTGGAAGAAATCCTGAGCCCCGGCTTTCTGGAGCATGTCCGGAACGTCGGAGACGCGTTCGGCAAGATGCTGGAAGACGTTATCAGCCGCTCGGAAGGCGTTTTCGACAATGTCCGCGGTCTTGGACTGATGCGCGGCCTGCACTGTGTGCCGCCTGTGGGCGACGTCATGCAGGCCGTTCTGGATCAGGGCCTTTTGACCGTAGGCGCTGGAGACAATGTGCTGCGTCTCGTCCCGCCGCTGATCGTCACGGAAGCTGAATGTCGTGAGGCCTGCGAGCGACTGGTGAAAGCCGCCCTGTCCCTGAAAGTCTCTGCCACGCAGGAGAAAGCATCGTGAGCGCGACAACAGCCCCCCGGCACTTTCTGGATCTGCGCGATTTCAATTCCGAAACCATCCGGCAGATCATCGACCTTTCCGCGAAGGTCAAAGCCATGCAGAACGGGCGCCGTCAGCCCCTGCATCCGGATCGCCCGCTGGAAGGCCGTACCCTCGGCCTGATCCTCGCCCAGCCTTCAACCCGCACCCGTGTCTCGTTCGAGGTCGGGATGGGACAGCTTGGCGGGTCCGTTTCGGTGCTTTCGCCGGGTGATATGCAACTTGGCCGGGGCGAGACTGTGGCCGACACCGCCCGCGTCCTGTCGCGTTTTCTGGACGTGATCGTTCTGCGGACCGGGAATGACGCCAATCTGCGAGAACTGGCGAAATGGAGTTCGGTTCCGGTCATCAACGGCCTGACGCCCGTCTCCCATCCGATCCAGATTCTGGCGGATGTTCTGACGTTCGAGGAACATCGCGGGCCGATCCGCGGCAAAACGCTGGCCTGGATCGGGGACGGCAACAATGTCGCGACATCCCTGATGGAAGGCGCGGCCCTGCTGGGCTTCAATGTCCGTCTGGCAACGCCGGATGGGTTCGCGCCCAACCCTGACGCCGTAACGTGGGCCCGCGCCCATGGTGCGACGATCGAGGTCTTCCGCGACCCTGCGGAAGCCGTTGCTGGCGCGGATGCCGTGCTGACGGATACCTGGGTCAGCATGGGCGACAAGGACCGTGAAACCCGCCTCAAGGTGTTCCAGCCCTATCAAGTCGATACGGCGCTGATGGCAAAAGCTGCACCCGATGCCCTGTTCCTGCACTGCCTGCCTGCCCATATTGGGGAAGAAGTGACGCCAGAGGTCTTTGAGGGCCCAGCGTCCGTTGTCTTCGATGAGGCGGAAAACCGCCTGCACACGCAGAAGGGCCTGTTACTCTGGGCTCTCGGGAAAGAAAACGGTTGATGGACACACCCCCCTTCCTCGACACGAACCGGCCTGACGTTCCGAACATGGTCGTCTCGGGCGGCGTTACGCCCTTTTATCTGGAACGCTCCCCGGTACGGGGACGTCTGGTGCGACTTGGGCCTCTGGCAGATGCCATCCTGTCGCGACATGACAATCCCGATGCGGTTTCGCAGCTTGGGGGAGAGGCGTTGGCCCTCGTGGCGGCCATGGTGTCGGCTCTGAAGTTCAAGGGGGCCTTTTCCCTCCAGATCAAGGGCGACGGTCCGGTTTCGATGCTCGTGACGGATGCCACAGACAGCGGGGATCTGCGGTTCTTCGCGCGTCTGCGCGAGGATGCGGATCGGGATGCCCTCCCTGAGACGGCCAAGGGCCTTCTAGGGGACGGCTACATGGCGTTCACCATTGATCAGGGGCCGGACATGGACCGGCATCAGGGCATCGTGGATCTGACCGGTACGACGCTGGCAGACATGGCGGTGAACTATTTCCAGACCAGCGAGCAGCATGACTGCTGGATCCGGCTGTTCTGTGCGAAATCGGCGGATGGATGGAAGGCCGGGGCACTTGTTCTGGAGCGGATCGCGGCAGAAGGCGGGATCGAGGCGTCCGAACAGGATGAGGACGCCTGGGAAACCGCCTGTACGCTGGCTACAACAGTGACGGAGCAGGAAATCCTTGACCCGGACCTGTCCAACGAGCGCCTAATCCAGAGGCTTTTCGGCACGCTGGACGTCCGTGCTGGGACGCCACGCGCGCTGGCTTATGGCTGCCGATGCAACCGGGCGAGGCTGGCCTCCGTTCTGGAGACATTCCCCGAGGACGACCTCGACCATATGGTCGAAAATGGCGCCATCACGATGAACTGTGAATTCTGCAATGTCGGTTTCCGCTTTACGCGCAGGGAACTGGGAGAACGGACTGCATGACTCTGCCCCTGCTTGATGGCGTGAAGCTCGATGGCTTTCCGGTCGAGCAGCTTTACCCCGGCTGGAGTCCGAGCAGTCGGGATGTTGTGGCGGATGATTTCAGCGTTGTGGTTTTTAAGGAAGACGCGACCGGCAAGCAGGCCTGCTGGTGGCTTGAAGGGGATGACTACTGCGCAAGTCATGTTCTGACGCTCGATGAGGCCGCCCGGAAGCGTCTTCTGGTGGCGATGGACAGAGTGTTCTGGCCGCTGGCGACTGGAGTTTTAGGTGCTCCCCTCCCCCCGCAGGCCAGTCCGTCCTGCGAAACTTGGCCTGAAATCGCCGTCAATGAACTTTCCGGCTCATGGATTGGAGGGTTTGCGCCCCATACGCTGCTGCTGCCGTCTGGTCATGCCGATAGCGGCGAAGCCCTGTCCTGTCCGAACGGGCGGCAGATTGCTGAAAACCGGCTCACGGCCCTGCTGGCAGCCCAGCGCGGGCAGGGTCCGCTGATCGTCTCGTCGCCCTTCACGGCGCTGCCGCTGCTGGCCCAGATCACCTTTCAGGTGCAGTCGCTCAGTGTGAGCCGCTTTCAGGACGCCGATACAGTATTTTACCTGATCTGGAATGAGGAATTTCCGGCGCTGCGTCCGTCTTTTTACTATCCCGATGCTCCGATGCTGATCAGTGATGATCCAGCAGCCGCAATGATTCCGGGGCTGATTCTGGGCTGGTATGCCCGTCATCCCGAACATGTGTCCCTGATCCGGGACGCACGCCCGTTCAGAGCGGAAGATTTTGGGGTCGGGCAGGCTTCCGGTTTTCGTTCAACGCCCCCGGAAGAAACGTCGTTTTCTTCGCCTCCCGAAGAGGCACCGTCTTATACGCTGTCCCAGCCGCCAGCGCCCACTTCCCACCTTCCAGCCTCTGGACAGAGGCTGAAAAGCCGGATCAAGTCCCTTTTCAGTCGTCGGTAAAGCCTTCAGGAGACAGGATATGCGCATACGTTACTGGACCGGTCTGGGAGCCCTGATGCTGTCTCTGGGTCTGACGGCCTGCTCGGACGGAACTGCGGACGAGACATTCCCCCCGACCGATTACAGCTATCTTCCCCAGATCCATCTGAATGTGGCTTCGATCGACGTTCAGGACGAAGCGCCTGCCGCACCGGATTCCTTGTCCGCCAAAGCACCCATTGCACCGGATCAGGCGCTTAAAAACATGGCCGCGCAACGTCTGGTCGCCAGCGGGACTTCGGGCAAGGCAGACTTCATCATCAAGCAGGCCTATCTGAACCGTGCGGGCGACAATGCGGTGGAAGGCGCCATGGATGTGCAGTTGAATGTCGCGGATGCCAACAACCAGCATACCGGCTTCGTTCATGCCCGCATCACGCGCAAGCTGGACGCCGGAGACCGCGATCCGACATCCCGCAAGGAACTCTATACCCTTACCAACCAGATGATGCAGGATATGAATGTGGAGCTGGAATTTCAGATCCGCAAGAAGCTCCTGTCCTGGATGACGGATGCTGCGGGAACGCCAATCGTCAATGGCGGCGTAGAGCAGCAGACACTGGGCGTTCCGGGAGCTGAACCGGTCACAACACCCACAACGCCCACACTGAGCACACCGGATACGGCACCTCCTACGTCTGCAAAAACCGTAACGCCCGTTGTTGCGGCCCCCAGTGCTCCGGATGCTATTTTCCCGACGGGTGCAGAGACCGACACCACAACCACGCCCGCCACCGTCCAGCGCTCACCCCAGCCCGGAACCCTGCAACTTCCTTCAACGGGCAGTTCCGCAACCCACTGAATTTCAGTTCGGGTTAAGGCCTCTCGGCAGGTTGTGATGAGCGGTCGTCTGGCGGGCTTCATCTGTCTTCGTTAGAAAACAGGCTTTGTAAATTACCCATTTCCATATTTTCTATACCCTTTGGTTCTATCCCCGAAGAAAGCTGTGCGCCCATGGAACCGACATTAAACAATCCACTGCGCCGCAGTGTCATGAAAGGCCTTCTGGGAACCACGTCATTCTGGGTGGCGTCAGGAAATGCCCACTGGGCCGAAGCTCTGGCTGCTGAAACGGCCCAGCCCTATCAACCGGCTTTTTTCAATACTGCGGAATACCAGTTTCTCGAATCCGCCTGCGAACGCCTGTTTCCCGCTGACCATAATGGCCCGGGCGCAAAGGCACTCGGTGTTGCGGAATTTCTGGACCGGCAGATGCAGACCCCATACGCAAGGGGTGAAAACTGGTACATGTCCGGCCCGTTCGAGCAGGGACCAGCCAATCTGGGCTACCAGCTACCGTTCGTCCCCCAAGACCTATACCGCAAAGGGATTGCAGGCGTGGAGCACTACGCCCGTCAGCAATACGGGAAAGGATTTGCGGCTCTGTCCGCCATGCAGCAGGACGAAATCCTGACAGCCCTGGAAGGCGGCTCTGTACAGCTTGGCGACATTCCGGGACGAGTCTTTTTTGAACAGCTTCGGACCAACACACTAGAAGGAGCTTTTGCCGATCCGCTTTACGGTGGCAACCGGGGCCTTGGGGGATGGGTCATGCTGGGCTTTCCCGGAGCCCGAGCAGACTTCATGGACTGGGTGAATCAGGAAGGTGCGTACTACCCCATCGGTCCGGTTTCCATTTCCGGGGAGACTGCCTGATGGTCAAACATATCGATGCGATCATTGTAGGCGCCGGCTGGGCCGGATCAATTATGGCCAAGGAACTGACCGAAGCCGGTCTGTCGGTCGTCATGCTTGAGCGGGGGGCGGAAAGAACGACGCCCGTTGAAGGAGCCTATCCGGAATCAATTGATGAACTGCGCGGAGCCATCCGCAAACGGCTTTTCCAAAACCTCTCCCAGTCGACCCTGACGATCCGCAATACCATGGACCAGACGGCCCTGCCGTACCGGCAGCTCGCAGCCTTCCTGCCCGGCGAAGGCGTCGGCGGTGCGGGTCTGCACTGGTCTGGCGTCCATTTCCGCGTTGCCCCAGAAGACCTGAGGCTCCGCAGTGCCGTAATCGAACGATATGGCGAGAAATTCATTCCCGAAGGTATGAACCTTCAGGATTATGGCGTCAGCCACGACGAGCTCGAACCTTTTTTCGACAAAGCAGAAAAGGTTTTCGGGACATCAGGCGAAGCTTACAAAGTTCAGGGAAAAATCGTTGGAGACGGGAATGTTTTTTCCCCGGATCGTTCCGATAATTTTCCACTTCCAGCCATGAAAGATACTTTTTCAGCATCAGTTTTCCGGGATGCCGCGAAAAATGCCGGGTACCACCCCTATTCGCTTCCCGCGGCCAACGCTTCGCGGCAATATACCAACACTTACGGCTGCCAGATGGGGCCATGTAATTTCTGCGGTTATTGCAGCGGGTATGACTGCTACCTGTATTCAAAAGCCTCACCCAACGTAAACATCCTGCCTGTCCTGCGGCAGGATCCGAGATTTTCCCTGATTCCAAATGCCCATGTTCTACGCGTCGATCTCGACAGCACGAAAACAAAAGCGACCGGCGTCACATATCTGGACACGAAAACCCGGAAAGAAACCTCGCTCTCGGCGGATCTGATTATTCTGGGGGCGTTCCAGTTCCACAACGTTCATCTGATGCTCATGTCCGGGATCGGAAAACCCTACGATCCCGTCAGCAACACCGGAACAGTCGGACGCAATTTCGTCTACCAGACGATCACGTCCTCACGCGTCTGGCTGCCCCCTTCGACCTATACGAACCAGTTTGTCGGAGCGGGCGGAGCCGGGGTAGCCATTGACGATTTCAACAGCATGAATTTCGATCACGGACCGCTCGGCTTTGTGGGGGGATCGCCTGTCTGGGTCAATCAGGCGGGTGTAAAGCCGATTGCCGCCGCACTCGGCGCCGGAGGGGGAGGAACGCCGCGATGGGGCTCCGCCTACAAGGACTCCCTCGTCAATACTTACAAGCATTCGCTCGGTATCGACGCCCATGGCAGCAACATGGCGTATCGGGATGTTTATCTGGATCTCGACCCAACGTGGAAGGATGCTTACGGGCAGCCGCTGCTCCGCATGACCTTCACATGGAAGGATAACGACATCCGTATGAACCAGTATGTCGTGAGCAAAATCGAACCCATCGCCCGCGCCATGGGCGCGACGAAAATGAATCTGGTTCATCTCAATGCGGGTCAACCCTTCGACACGCGCACTTACCAGACCACCCATCTGGGAGGGGGCGCTATTATGGGAGAAAATCCCCAGACCAGCGCGATCAACCGCTATCTTCAGAGCTGGGATGTGTCCAACGTTTTCGTCATCGGAGCGAATGCGTTTCCGCAGGGTATGGGATATAATCCGACGGGAATGGTGGCTGCGCTCGCATACTGGGCCGCGCATCATATCCGTGCAACCTATCTCAAATCCCCTGGCCCGCTGGTGAAAGCATGAAGGGAACCCTCTTTGTAGCCCTCATTCTCGGAGCCGGACTTACGGGATCTGCGGTCGCGCAGGATGCTGACACAGCTACTCTGGAAAAAGGACGCTATCTGGCAGCTGCCTCCGACTGCGCGGCATGTCATTCCGTTCACGGAAAACCGGAATATTCCGGAGGAGTATCATTTTCTCTCCCTATGGGGAAAATCTACTCCACCAATATCACCCCCGACCCCGAACACGGGATCGGACGCTATACGGAAGCACAGTTCAGCCGTGCCGTACGGGAAGGCATTCGCCAGGATGGCTCAACCCTTTATCCCGCCATGCCATTTCCCTCATATGCCCGGATGACAGACAGCGATATTCACGCATTATTTGTCTATTTCAGGAAAGGCGTTCCAGCGGCTTCCGTTGCAACGCCGGACAACGAGATTAAGTGGCCACTGTCCATGCGTTGGCCACTCACGTTCTGGCGCTGGATTTTTGCGCCCACGCCTCATAAAGCCATCACCCGCACCGCCGGAGAATTTACCGATCCCCAACTGGCACGGGGCGCCTATCTCGTGGAAGGGCCTGCCCATTGCGGAGCCTGTCATTCTCCACGCGCCATCACCATGCAGGAAAAATCCCTGACGGCCGATGGCGGCCGTCTTTATCTGTCTGGTGGAGCCGTGGTGGATGGCTGGACGCCTCCGTCCCTGCGTCAGGAAAACCGGACCGGTTTGGGCCGCTGGCGCGAAGAGGATATCGTAGCGTTCCTCAAGACTGGCCGCGCCGAGACCGGAAGCGTCTTCGGTTCCATGACGTCTGCCGTTCTGCATGGCACACAGAAACTGACGGATGAGGATTTGCGGGCGATTGCGCATTACCTCAAAAGCCTTCAGGCTGCCGACCAGTCCCAGGAACCCTGGACATACGACCCTACCATTACGGACCAGCTTCACAAAGCGGATCTCTCATCGCGGGGCGCGCGCGTCTATATTGATCGTTGCGCCGCCTGCCATCGTACGGACGGCAAGGGATATCCTGCCGTCTTTCCGCCGCTGGCGGCCAATCCCATCGTGATGCAGACCGACCCGGTGTCGCTCGTTCATATCGTTCAGGTCGGCGCGACCCTTCCTGCCATGACCGCCGCGCCATCCTCCTTCACGATGCCTGCGTTCAACCATAAACTGACCGATCAGCAGATTGCCGATGTCGTGACGTTCATCCGCCATGCGTGGGGCAACAACGCCTCCCCTGTTTCGGCAGAAGACGTGAAACAGTTCAGCAAAAGCATGCCGCCCTCCGATATGGCGGATGACACACCTGCGCTGAACTGAACCTGTCAGGGCAGGAAACGGTACAGGACACAGCCCTGATATCCTGTGCCCCCACTGGACGATGCGCCGTCGGTCGTCGCTGAATAGGAGCCACCACCGCCCGCGCCATATCGCGTGGCGTTCCGGCCGCCCTGATTGCCGCAACGCCCTGCACCACCCCACGGGCCATCGCCTCCATAGCCTGAGAACGTGTAGGCGTTACACTGCCCGTCACCACCGGACGTTCCGCTCTGGTTCCAGACGGTACCGCCAGAGGCATTTCCACCGACACCGCCTGCAGACCCCGTCGTGGAATAGAACGTGCCGCCCTGTCCGCCTTCGGCCTGCAGGAGTGTCTGCCCGAGATAGCTGACAAGAGACGTACCACCCGTCTGTTCGGACCCGCCACCATTCCCGACCGTAATTGCCAGTCCGCTGCCCTGCGTCGGACTGACGGTATAAATGCCCCAGGCATCCCCGCCGCCGCCGCCGCCGGCACCAGAAAACGAACTGGCAGTCGTCGTGGCCTGCGAGGCCGCGCCGCCTCCACCGGCACCGATAACACGCAACTCCACTCTGGAGGCCCAGGCCGGGATGGAAACCGAACCATTTCCGGTCACGAGTGTCATGGGTTCGGTCGACGCTTTCAGCAGAGCCTGCGTCGCCAGCTCAGGAATGGTCGGCCAGAACACCTGTCCTGGTTGAGCCGTTACTCCCGCTAAAGTAGACGCCCCCTGTGGCACCGTAATCGTATAAAGCGCCACGACACACCCGCCTGCCGGAGAAACGGGAGGGTTGGTCGCGGCGACAAAGGTCATAGTGCCCGTCCGACGCACAGGAAGCGCGCTGCCATTGTTCTGAATACCAGCCTGTGTCTGGGACGGATTGCTGGCATTGAAGAACGGAAGCACCGTCGGATCAGCATCCTGTTCGGAGCAGAGAGCATAAATCGTATAGGTATTGCCGGAGCCTGGCAGAGTAATGGTCTGCGAGGCCGAGCTAATATACTGGCATGTGAGAGCGGTCGTGTCCGCTGCCAGACCACCACCATTGCCACCAATGGCGGAAGCATCCATAACGCCGGGAGCAACAATCGACCCTGCCTCAATCGTCAGGTTCAGGCTGTTATAAGCCGTCGAACATCCCAGTCCCGAGGCCGCCATGACATTCGGTCCGTAAAGCATGGACGCCAAATTACCGAATGCCGACTTGGTATAGCGCCCTGCCCGCAGCAGATCCGTATCGAGCGGGATTGATCCCGCATAAACGATGGCCCGATCCATTAATTTTTCACCTTGATCCAGCCGGTAACGCCCATGGCTGCTGTCTGATCGACAACACGGCAGACTGTCGCCAGATCTGCGGCTTTTCCCAACTGTGTTTCCACAAAAAACTGACCACCTTGAAGGCTGCCGTAACGCAGGGCCTGCGCACCATAACCGTACCCCCCGCCCATGGCAGGAACCGATTCACAGGCAAGCGCATGACAGTCGGACGCATTGAGGGTTTCGATAATCACCGGCTGCACACCCGTCACCGCAACAAGCGCATTCGTTACAGCTTGACGGGTGTTGCGTTCGGCAAACAGTGCCGCACGGATGCGTTTGCGATACACGACATCCGGCTCGGATGCCTGACGAACCAGTCCCCCATCCCCGAAATAATCTTCGGCAGCCATATCCAGAAAAGCGCCACTCATTGTGGCAAGACGCATCTGCAGGGAACATTCCTGAATTAATTGCCAGATTCCAGCCAGAACCGCACCAAAACCACGTAGAATTGCGGCAAGTACCGGTGCGGATTCTGCTTCTAGCCCTTGAGGAGCAGGCGGAAACCACCCCGTTGGTAAAAGACGCCGGAACCGCCCTGCAAAATCCTCTATCGAGCCAGGCGCAGGCCCCGTATCCAGCAGAACGCTGCCATCAGAAGCCCGGAGGATATCTTTGCCTTCATCGTAAAGAACCGCCATCCCCTCACCCTCCGACCTGGTCTGGAGCCATCAGCGGAATACGATAATCTGCACCGTTGACGTTGATATGCAGAAAACCCCCATTGGCAACAGTGGGCATTGTCCCCCCCGTTCCCGTCACCGGAGACGTAATCTGTAACTCCCCGCCACTTGCCGGAAAAAGCCCCAGATTTCCGGACCCTCCCGTTCCTTCCTGCACATACAGACCGGCTGCCTGTGTCCCGGCGCCGGCCTGAACCTGAAGCGCGTTGGTCGGGCTTGGCATGCTCGCAACAGAAAACAGCGTCTCACCTTCGATATTACCAAAGAGGATCCCGTTATCCGTAAATTCCTGCCGCATGCCGTTGGTGCGTTCCGTCACGGTAGAACGGACAAATGCACCAACATTGGACCCGGCTACACCCGAAACGGTCTCAGGAGTGTGCCACTCCACAGCCTGGTTGCGCGCAAGGGAAACAGCGGAGGCATATCCGGAATCCTTGCCATCCGTCCCAGTCAGGGACTGGGCCCCAAACACAATGCCCGTTTGCCATGAATTCGGATTGGAAACGAACACCATACCCGCCGCCGCATCGGAAGTCCCCGATGTCTGGCCGCCACCTGCGCCAAGCTGGATCCCATAGACGCCCCCGCCAACATTTGGCGCATAAGGCGTCGACTGTCCCACTGCAAGGCCCCCAAAATTGACAGCCTCAAGCTCCATTCCGAAAGTTGGCTGATAATTCACTCCGGCCAGACGCCACGCTTCGCCATAATAGGCATAAGCGGTTGTGGTTGTCGGACTGGACGTATCATCGGAAATTCCCCAGGACGCCACCCCGATGGAACTCGGCTGAAAACCCAGCAACGCCTTACCGGTCACGGCATCGGATGTGCGCGACCCCGCAACAAACGCACTGTTGCCAAACTGTGCAAGCGACGCACACTGAGCATCCTGCAACGCCCAGGGCCCGATGGATGTTGCCCCCATGGTTTCCGAAAGCCAGTCATCCTGCGATGAACTTGCCCTGTCACTCAGTGTAGGATTGTCGGCTGCAACACCCACCAGAAGCCGGTCCGCAAACCGTTTTATCTGAGCGCCCTTATCCGAGTAGAACTGACCACTTGCCGCAACACTGACGGGTGCCTCGATAATCTGGGAGACCGTCGCCGTAACGGTTCGTGTACCGCTGGAATCTGCCAGTACGACAACCTCTTCTCCCGTCAGGGAGTCGAGTTTGGGATATGTATTAAATACAGCCATAAAAAGTCCTCATCCGTCCCAAGAATTCAGAATTCACCCCCTCAACCCTGAGTGACATTGATCTGAATATTCCCAACCATGAGTGCCTGGTTGCCATTTGCAGGAATATCGATCTGCCCGCCATTCAGTCGGACATTCAGAACTGACGTCACGGTAACGCCCGCACCAGCATAAGCCAGATAGGACAGGCGGCTGTACGGATAACCATCACCCACTGTCGTGGACGCAATATCCTTGGACACGGCCGACTGGATGGCGCTCACGGCCTGCTGAATCGGAACAGACGAAGGCACAATGACATCCATGGATACATTCACCGTCAGATCCTGAGGCGCTTGCACAGCAAAACCGACCCCAAGAGCCCGCACAGAATCAATGGCGCCATAGACATTCGATAAAAGCTGGTCCGACGGAACACCGCTTCCATCATTCACTACAGCCGTAAAATAGCCGCTTCGCGCATTCCCTGCCGTATCCAGACCATCCCGCAGCGAATAACTCAAATCCGTCTGGACATTGGCAATGGCATTACCCACCGCAGCCCTGCTGGCCGAGGCTTTTGCGGCCAGCCAGAGCGGAAAGCGTGCCCTTAACTGGCTATCCGTTTCTTGATCGGAACCATTAAGGAAGGGTGCACCATTCGTCACCGTATCCAGCCCCGCTACGGCCGTTCCCATCAGACAGATCGCACCAACCGAAACATTTCCGGTCGCTCCCACCGCCTGACACGCGACAGGAACCGACAACGTCGCAACGCCCGCTGCCCGCACATATCCTCCCGCAGAGGCAGACCATGTCGGCAAAGTCTGATCCTGCGTCACCGCAAAGGAGATCCCCCCGACTGTCCGCACGATCACTCCTGGGGGAACAACTGCTGACTGCTCGCTGGCCAGAAAAGAAGTAAACGTCACAACACCTGTCGCTGCCGTGCCGGGCAATCGACTCATGCCAAAATCATAGACGAAACTGTCACAGTCTGATCCCGTTGACGTTGACAGGCGGGTGCGTAACAGTGATTGCAACACCAGATACTGCAACCACAAACCAACACCGCCAACACTTTCCATCAGAGCCCGAACGGGAGAACCGATAGAAACGTCCAGCAACTGCGAACAGGATGCCTGCGCCGTTGTCACCGCAGTGGAAACGGTCGTGGAAAAGGAACGTAAAGAGAGAGACATCGCATCCTCTTGGAGCGGTTCAATACTGTGCCGCTCTCATTATTTCAGTAGGAAAAAGACAGGCTCTGCTGCTGGCCGGACCCGGCATCCACATAGGAGACATCACATCTGCAAATGCCCAACCCCTCATCCGTCACGGTGACAGTCACGGCCTCTGAAGAGTCCACATTGGCATCTTCCTGAACCTGCGCCCGAATGACGGATTCCATGGCTTCCGGAGCAATAACCTGCCCCACCATAAGCGGAAGCCCCACCCCATAATCGGACTGCCAGACATAATTTCCCGCAACCGTCAGCAGACGCCTCAGCAATCCCTGCCTCGTAAGCTCCGATCCCGAAACTGTTTGAAGCCCTCCGGCGGACAGAACCAGATCATTCCCGAAAATATGCGAAAGAGCGATCATCCAAGCGGCCCTCCCGTTTTCTGGCTTCCTGCCAGATGAATATGCTCATTCAGAGAATGCTGGTCGGTGCGAATATCCCCTCCGGAAAGAGTCAGTCCGGCAGATGTCAGCGTCATATCCGTTCCACCAACAGAAAGACTTATCGCCCCGTTCTTGATAAGGAGAGACGCATTTCCCGCACCCGCCGCCACACCATCCGGACCAATATGTAACCACCCCGCACCGGAAGACGATGTCCCAACACTTCCGGAAGCAGACAACGGCGGAAGACCGCACCCGCCTTTGACAAGAAATTCGCCAGGTTGTGCAACCTTACCGGTCAGCGGAGACACAGGCGCCATGACCACCGTGTCATACACACTACCCGTCACGACCAGATGCTCTCCATCTCCCTCGACCGGTTGCAACACAACATGCGTTCCCGGAGAAGACGGACGTGCAATCCGAAGATCCCCCGCATGCACACCGCACGCATCCGGGATCCAGCCTGTTTCTATGTTTTCAGGCTGAATGCGAACTTTGACGGCATGATTGACCGGATCAACGGCAGACACGATCCCAAACATCGTATGCGCCGTCCGACCTTGCAAAGCGGCCGCATCAAAACGGGCATCATTCATGCCTCACCCCCCCGAGCTCTTAGAACGACATGCTGCACAAATCCCTGCTCCACGGAAAAGCGTGAGAGAACCTGATCGATCCCCAAGGTTTTCTCACCATTTCCCACCGCCACGGTCATGAAATTCCGTGGCGAAACTCCGATAATTCCAGGAATTTTAATTCGGACAGATAATGCATGAGCAGCAATGCGAGCGTGTTTTCCTCGCGCCAGCCTCTGCAAGTCTTCCAGCCGACGCCCGGGAACACGGAATGTATGGATGGTAGAATTTCCCGAAGGCGCGTCCTGAGAAAAAGAAACACCATCGTAATAGACGTGAGTCGTACTTCTCTGCCGAGAATCCCACGACGCCATATGAACGACCACACCCGCCAGCAACTGCAAATCGCGCGCAATTCCAGTCTCAAGAACCGCCTGACGCATATCCGTCACCTGCGCACCAGCCTCCGAAGCAGACCCCAGTGGTTGACAGACCAAAGAGGTTCCGTCGGCATAAAGATCACAGAACGCATCCCTTGCGACCGTAAACGCCAGATCCGCCGCAGTCTGAAAACGGTGCTGTCCCATAAGAGCACCCCGTTTATGCTCGATCTGCCAAAACTGACCCGCCATCAGCGCCGCCTGATCCGAAGGCAACGTAATCCGTGCCTCAAGCCCCGCCGCCTGCGCCATAATTTCCAGAAGTTCCTGCTGGGTATGGTTGAGCCACGCATCCTGAACACGCAGATCCATCAACGCTGCCAGCGCATCACGACATTCCATTTCCAGAATGGCATGCTCAGCCACATAATCGATGTGATCAAGACGCCCCTGAAACAGCGTCGTCCAGGCCGCCGCAATATTCTGGGTATCCCGCATCTGAAGTGTCACCCACTTCCGCGCAGGCTGCTCCGCCTCAAACCATGGCGTCGCCGCTCCCTGCTTTCTGACAGCCAGACGAAGCGTAGCAATATCGCACGCCTCATACCGGCTGGCGTCGATTTCAAACTGCACAAGCGCCAGAACAGGATCGACCTGCCCGTCAAAAAGAACCTGAACCTCCAGGTTTCTGACACTCATTCCAATGCTCCATCAGGCAGACCTGACACCAGATCAGGCTCAACCGACGGAACCTTCAGAACAACCGTCTCAGAAATCCTGCCCAGATCCGGGTCAACCATTCCATTAACCTGCGCAATTCTCCACCATTGGGACGCATCTCCGAGTTCACGCGCCGCCACATGAAACAAGGAAATATCCGCAGCACTGACAATAATATCCTGCATCATTCCCTCATGCGAAAACGGACGGCAAAGCCGTCTCCTGCCCCTGAGCCACCGCAATATTCGCCGCAGACCGGTTGACCAACCCTCCCGCATCAGCCGCCGCACTCAGAAGCGCTGCATTCTGACCCAGAGTATTCAGCGAAACACTGTTGACCGGCTGGATGGCCTCAACATTCTGTCCCGTCCCGACGATAATGGACTGCAAACCACTTCCCGCATTTTGCAACCCTCCCGCAACAGACGCCAGCGCGGAGGGAACGGTTGCGAGATTCATCCCACTCTGCGCCATGCCATTGACCGTCCCCAGTGCATCCGTAACTTTCGAAGCAAAACCACCTGCACCAACCAGACTGGCCAGCGGCATCACCTGTCCGACAACCGAAGACACCTGCCCCGCTGCCGTAAAGACGCCTTCGGCGACATCCGAAACAACCCCGGAAAAACTGTCGAGAGCACTCCCGACGTCATCTCCCAACAAACCGGACAGGGTCGACAGACTCTGAACGGACGTCGTTTCCTGAGGTCTCTCAAGCACCAGCTTATAGGAACAGACAGCCCCCTTCGCCTGATAGACGTAAGTAAACTGCGCAATCCATACCTGTACGGATAGACCCGCCGCCGAGAACGCAACCTGCTGTCCCGCCATGCGCATGCGCTCGACTGCCTGCGCGCGCATCTGCGCGTCAGGACCGAGAAAACGCCCCCGCAGTTCCAGCCGCCCCGGATCATTGCCCAGCGCGTCCACAACCCGCCCACCACCTGGCAAACGATGCACAACCAGCATCTGACGACCGCCAACCTGCAGCGTGTCCGGAACCTCAATTCCCGTCAGAACCAGACTTCCCAGTATGACAGGCGACGACGCCCCCAAACGCCCCACAGCGCCAATGGCATTTTCTATGTCAGAAAGGCCAATACCCATCAGAGAACATCTCCTCTGTCAGAAAAATCCGATACTGCGACCGGGATACTGAGGCTGCATGATCTCATCCACACCGCCGCCAGAACGACGCGCCGCCAGACGGGCATCACGATGACCCAGCAGAAAATCCCCGCTCCTCACCTCATGCTCCAGACGATCATTCACAATTTCAGTATCGTAATATGGTCGAGCCTCTGAAAAAACATGCTGCGACTTTTGTTCCCGCCCGGTCGTTCCGTACATCCCCTCCCCCGCAAGGAGAGGCCGAGCTTGCGGCACAAACAAGGAGTTTCCAGACCGCCGCATCGTCTCAAGAACAACGGACGATGCAGCACTCCCAACACGCCTCGCAGACTTTGAAGGGAATATTCTTTCGAGCAACCCCAATTGTCTTTCCGGAGAGACAGTTCTTCGGAAAACAAAGTTAATACGTTTTTTATTAGAAACTATTTTATCTTGTTTGACACGCAGCTGAGACATCTGCCGCGGAGAATTCGGAAAGGTAGATACCCTTTTAATCCGCCCCTTGTTCCCGGCAAGAGCAACAACCGATCTGACAGAAAAAGAGGGCAGCATCGATACCTCATCCCCTTTTCGCCTTGAAAAGTGCGCCTCATTTCGCAACCCAGTCGGCTTCCCTGCGCCGGGCACGCTCCGAGTACTGGATGTTTCCCGCGTTCCGGAATACGCCATCCTGACCGCAATCCCCGGATGATTTCTGGCATGAACCGTCTTCGCCCAGCCCGATTTCCGCAAACGAGGCACGGCCGAAACCGGCGTCTCCCTTCGCAGCATCCCTCTGGCAGACTGACCGAAAAATGTCCTGACCGAGAGAATATTCCGCCAGATGTTCTCCCGCATCATATCTCTCCCTGATACCGCATCATTTCCCAGTCAAAACAGTGTCCTTCCCGCTCACCGGTAATGACACACGCGGCCAAACGCCGCGCCCCTGACCACCCTCGCAAAACATCCCACGGCACCCCGTGATCCAGCAGATAAAGCATCTCCTGAAACCCGGAGTGCCGACTCAGTTTTTTGCGATGTCCCGGATATCATCATCCGCATCACGCTCAAACAACGGTGTCAGCGCAGCAATCCCGGATTTTCCGACACGCCGCGCAAGATCACGGATCTCGTCCTTGCTCTGCGGCATCTGAACCGGCACACCATCAATCGCCGTCACGGAACAGATCATTTCCGCATAGCCCAACCACGCAGACGCCGAAGCCCCATTGATCGCACTTCCCGCCGCTTCAATCAGATCCAGCATGTCCGCCGGATCAATCTCGCGCAACGTCAGACGGCGCTTATCTGACAGAACAATTTCCTGCGGAAAATCACTCACGAAATCTTCGTCCTCGTAGAAGCAAAGAACTGAACCGTCTGATGGATCATATGATCCGCCTGCCAGGGATCACTTTTCAGCTGCATAGAAACATTGCTGAACTCCCATGTGCTCGTCGAACCATCCGGTTCCGTAACGTACTGGTAAATCGTCCCGCTTCCGACCGTTCCCGCATTCCAGTAGGCAGCTTCTACAGCCGCCACCAGATTGTCCAGCGCCGCATTAGCCCGGGCGATCTGAAATGCTCCCCGCCAACCGTTCGGAACATTGAATTCCAGAGGAACACCATTCAGCGGGTTGGCACGCAGAGCATGCGTTTCCTGAGCCGCACTGAAAGAAGTCACATCCCTCAGATCAACCCGCTGGCCATTCCACAGAACCGTAATCCGGCAATCCCGGCCAATACTGTATGGATTTGCCATTTAGCCGATACTCCCCGACGCAGACGACACAGTGACAGACGCGCCACCCTGCAGATTGACAATGAATTTCTCGTTGATGCCCTGATATCGAACAGCCACATCCGCCTGCACATAGCCCAGTGCCGTACGGGACTGCGGATTATTGCTCGAATCACAGACCACGCTATAGGGCAGTTCACTATTCTGAACGCCCAGAATACCCTGAGACAGCAGAGACGACAGAAACCCCAGAAGCGTCGAGCGAATATCACTGAACAGCGTGTCGTTAATGACCTCGCCGACATAACCGCCCATGCCGCCCGCAAGCGAAGACGCAATATAGTTCGTCAGACGCGTGTAATTGTCGCCATTCATGGTACTCTTGCTGGACGAATTATGCCCACACCGCACCGCCCAGTAACTTCCGCCCGGCGCCGGATTGCAGATCACGTCAATTCCAGCCGTAAACAGCACGGACAATTCCGCCGTGGAATATGTCGCACTGCTTCCCGTCAGACCAGCCTTCTGGCTTCCCACAACCCCTGACAGCGCCTTGTTCAGACTGGACTGTTCAGGTGAAAGCGCGGCCAGTCTGCCACCCGCAAATGCCTGCGGACTCACGAGAATCACACCGTTGCTGTCATCATCCCACCACAGCCAGTCCCCGAACATGAGCTTGACCGACGCCGCATCCAGACCACTCGATGCCTTAACCGCAATCGCATTCATCACCGTATCCGCAGCTGGGCCCACGGCGATCATATAGACCCCCTCGGACGCCCCAAAAGCCGCCTGCGCCGTATAGGACGTACTGTCCGACACACCATGCAGCAACCCGACGGCACATCCCTGTCCACGCAGCGCATACATGCCCGTCCGGACCGTGCTGTCCTGCCCCAGGAACTGCGCCGTGGTGGGAACGCCACCATCCGTGCCGCCTGAAAGCGTCACACTCGCAGCCGCCACAGCCGGAACCGTTTCCGGCAACACGACTTTCACGAGCGCACTCAGATCCTGCGCCACAGCAGCGGCAATCCCGGACCAGTCCGCACCGGCGTAAGTCCTTGAACCCAGCTCGGCATGCGTCACCGCAAGCGCATAGCCGGACCCCGTAGCCGTCACTGCGGCAACAATGCCATTACCCGCACTTCCAGTGCAGACCGCCTGAACCGTCACCCCGTCAAGCGCGCCGGAAGCAGCCACATCCGTCCCGTCCGTCACACGGACAACCACGAATGTCGATGCTCCCTGCATCACAGCGATATTGACTGCCAGGCCTGCATCCGTCGTCTTGTTCTGCTTGGCGCCAAACGCCGCGACATAATCACTCATGCCCCCGATCGGCAGCGGCATCCCCACCGGCCCCCAGCCAGCGGTTCCCACAATCCCTAACACCGAAGACGATACGCCCGAGAGGGCCAGCGTCTGCGGCTGGGCAATCTGCACATAAAGATTTGGCACGGTCAGTGCCGTGGTGTTCAGCGTTCCCGCCTGATAGACCAGAGACATCCCCGGATCGCTCTCCAAAATGCAGAAAGCGGGCGCCTCCATGAAGGCCACCCGCTTTCCTGATGAAATTTCAGCTTTTATCACCCAGCTTCTGCGTTAGCCGCCGAGCGCAACCACCGTTCCAAACCGGTCAACACTCAAACCCGGATAAGCCGAAGCCACCGCCTGCGCCGCAACCACAGCCTGCATGGCCTCCAGAGCCGCCGTCACCGTCTGATTCGCCGCCCCGGGTGCCAAAACGCCGAAAGATGCCGAAAGCCCCTCCCCCGCGGACAGGCTGCCGATCCCGCACAGCATTTCGGACGCCCACTGCACCTGCAGGGTATCGAATACCAGCTCATAGAAATAATCCCGCCGATACAATGCTTCGTTTTGCATTGTGTCGACATCTTCCACGCTCTGAAACCGAAGCTGAGCCTCCCGCCCGTCCAGAGTACTGATCCAACTCTGCTCCGCCAGCGCGGTATCCAGAACAGATGCGAGCGTCTCGCGCGCCGTCGCATCCGCCGTCCAGATCGAAACCCGATAGAGCTGCGCCTGCCGACGCGTCACCCGCACCGACTGGCCATAGCCACCGGCATGACCAGTCAGAACCCGCCCCGGCACACTGACAACCGCACCATTCGCCACACCACCAGTCAACGCCGCCGCCAAAGCTGCAGCAACCGTCTCAGGCGTGTCCTGCGCCATCACCGCATAAGCCGCAGAAGGTTCCCCTCCTCGCGGCATATCATCCAGCCAGACCGCCACAACTCCTGCCGGCGTCGCCATTCCGGAAAAAACGATCTCAACCGCCCCATCCGTCACAACAACCCCAACCGTAGGCTCAACCTTCTGCTGGACCCGCCAGGGTCGCCCCAGTGGTTCCGCCCATTCCGGCATTTTCCGCGGCGCCATCGTAACGGTCACGAAATCGATATTGTTGCGAATATTCTGGGCGGCGAAAAGATCGCTCGGCAAAAGCCATCCCCGCCGCAACACCACCTGTCGCCCCGTCACCGAAACGCCCGATAACCCATCCGGATAAAGCACCTGCGCACAGTTATAAGCCAGCGCCAGCCCGACTTTGGAGGCATCCGTCATTCTTCTCCCCCCTCAGACCTGCTGAAACGACATGGTGCACCGGATACCGAACCCGGATATTTCCACTGCATTGACCGTATAAGTCGTCCCAAGATCGGTCGTAACCGTCATATATGGCGTCAACACAACTCCCGGCAGAAGCGGAAGATACATCACGGACTGGCCCGGCCGTGTCGCCCCCGGAACCCCACTTCCCGAAGATTCCCCCTTCGCCCGCATGATAATAGCCGCCGGACAATCCGAAACGAGCGTCTGCACCACTCCCGTAACGCCGCTCACCGACACGGTCCGGCTACACACCACACATAATGGCGGCCGCAGAGGCTCCACGGACGCTACGAAATACGTCCGGCCACTCGCAGCAAGAATATCGCCCACCTGCGTATCATCCCGGCGATCTGTCAGAACATATTCCGTCGGAATCCCCCATCCGATCGGACGCTCAAACGAAAACCCGGCATCTACGTCGAAAGCCAACATCGGCTGAGCATAAAGCACACTCATCGGCGACAGACCGCTTGAAGGACGATACTGCTCGCCAGAAGCCCCCAGAACCTGCGCCGCCTTGGCATATCCTCTGGAAAGTCGGGCTGCGATCATTGCCTGCTGCACAATGCCCTCCTCAAACCACGATCGCCCGGCCGTCCTGCAGTTCCAGTCCACCCGTCACACCCAGAAACGCACACAAACGACGACGCCACAGCGTAAACAGCATTATCCGGTCCTGCACTTCGCGACCATTATGATACCAACTGGCCGCCCGTGCCGTATCCAGATTGTCCGACGACGCCGTGATTGCGGTTTCGAGCGGATAAAGCTGCGACAGATAAAGCCGGATCTGCTGCAACTCTGCCGCAGACAGATAATTCATCCGCCATTCCAGCGCACCTTCCACCTGGAAGAAACGCCATGATTCCTGGTTTCCTTCCCGCGATCCGATCGCGGGATACCCACAGAACCGCCGGATATCCATTTTCTCTCCTTCCGAGAGAATATCCGTCGATAAACCAACCGTCCCGGACATATCATTCCCCCTGCAAGAGAGGCCCCCGCCTCAAAGACGGGGGCCGAAAATAGGTCAGAACGTCAGACCAAGAGCATCCGTACCAAGGCTCTCGATCACAACACCCCGCTTGAGGTAGCTGTTCGTCGCCGTCGGAATGACCGTCATGTCCGCCGTCACGTCGGTCGGCAGAGCAAAACCACCAATCCAGTACCAGGACTGCGCAATGATCTGCCGCAGTCGATCCAGCGGCTCACGCGTCACCATCGCCACGCTGTCCACCATCTCGATCAGCGCCCGCTCGGCATCCGGAATGTCGGAATGACCCGTCAGCGCACAGTCACCTTCGATCAGCGCACCCTGACCGAGAAGAAGCGCACGATGAATGGAACCCGCCCCAAGCGACGCCTGCTGCGGCGCTTCCGTCGTCGGAATAAACCGCACACCCAGAAGCTCAATCACCTGCCCGGAACGATACTCTTCCGAACCATAAGCGCCACGATACAGATGCTTGAAATCCGGATCACGGAAGAGCGACAGAAGCTGCAGATCATCCAGATAACAGTGATACGCACCATTGATCATCGGCACGTTGTTACGCCGCAGTGTCGCCACACCGGCCAGAACCTGCTGAATGCCCAGCGTATCCGCCAAACCACTCGCACTCGCCGTCTGTAACGCCGCCGTCGTCAGACGACCATTCGGACGGATCACCATCGGCGCCGTGGAGGCTACAACGGCCTGACCTTCCGTCCCATCCGCAACAGAAACTGAAGCCGAGAACGTCATCTGCCCAGAAACACCACCCGGCGCTGTAGACACATTCGTCCCATCAGCCGCCACGCTGACAAGCGTATAAACATCACTGCCCACCGTCACAGTCATGCCATGTGTCGCACTGAGCGACGTGACCTGACCATTGACGATCACGGACTGGAAACCCCGGATGTCATCAACCGAAATGGTATTCCCAGCGCTTCCCAGTGTCGCCGTCACGCGCGTATTACCGCCAAGATAGCCGCCCACACCATTCTGCGCACCACCGAACAGCGTATTGCGCGCCAGCCGGTCGAGAGACTGCATCGCCTGCACACCGTTGGTGTTGGCGTTGGCCAAAAACTGCGACGCAATCCCTACACCACTGGTCACCATGTTCAAATCGATCGTATCGCCATACTGGTTGATCGACAGCGTGTACTGCTCAACGGCCCAACCAGAAGGGCTCAGACCATTATCGAAATTGGTATTCCCCGTCGGATTAAGCGGCGTCGTCACAGGCGCCTTGAGGCTCTTGCGTGTTTTTGTCAGCGTCTCACCAATGGCGTTCGGAAACACTTCGCGATCGGCAACCTGGCGGAAACCCAGACGGGATTTCAGACCATTCTCGAATTCGCGGGCTAGAAACCCCTGTTGAATGGCGGCCTGAAGCTGAACAGGAAAATTATCAATGCTCATGTATTTTTTCCATAAATGTGTTGTCTGAACCCGGCCTGCCATCAGACCCGGTCAAATATCGCTCCAAAGCTCACTTCTGAGCCAGAAACTGCCATTTGCGCGTTTCGTAATCCGCCTCGCTGACGGCCCGCGCATTGAACGGTTCAACCCCGCCCGGACGAGGCGCTGCCTGCCCGACCGTCGTTCCGCTCGAATATCCAGGCCGCAGCACCTCACCAAACAGATAGGCCCGCTCCTGACGGGCCTGCTGCAAAGCCTCGGAAACACCAACCACCGAGCCGTCTTCGCCCCGCTCAATCCCGTTAAGATCGATCAGCCGCACAACATCATCAGGATTATGTGCACCATTGCGGATCGCTTCCGCCCTGAGCGCCGCCACAATAACCTCCCGGTTACTGTCCTCCCGCATCCGGGCCAGCGCTTCTTCATGACTGCGCTGAAGCGTCTCCTGACGCGTCACAACATCCGTCATTTCCTGACGGACCGCCTCAACCTCGCTCCGCGCGTCATTCAGCGCCTGACGCAGAGCATCCACATCCTCAATGGTGTCATCAGTTCCGGACATCATTCCCCCGTCAACACTCATGCTTGTTCAGAAGCACACCACTGCTCCAGCATTTTCCATTCCGTATTCGGATCAGAATTTCCCGATGCCATTGCAAACATCCGAACCGCGGTCTCGCGGCTCAGAATTCCATTGGAAACCGCCACTACCAGCCCCTGCACCAGCGACAGCAATTCCGGGTCCGTGGACGGAAACCACGCCGGCCACCGCAAACTCATGCGGCAATATGGCAGGTCCTTAACCAGCTCGCCCCCAAGCCGCAGCCCGTTTTCCAGAACACAGGAGAAGCGACACGCCATCCGGTAAATCGACAGTAGCGCACCTTCCCCGTAGGAATGCCGCAGACGGTCCACCAACCAGATCAACGGCTGACACATCATCTCCATGGCCTTACCGGACTGCGCGCCGCCAACCCTGTCACCATGCGCGCGGTTCCCATGAAGCTGCTCCAACACCACCAGACGCAGTTCCCGATAATGATCGAGCACCGCACCTGCAGCATTGCCGTTGATCTCCAGAAGCTTCGCATCTCCCTCAGGCGGAAGCGTCAGCGCCGAAGCCGCACCACCCTGATGCGCCACCCCATCGGAAAAGCCACCCGTTTTCAGGACCAGCGTCGGATCGGAGCCATATTTCAGCCCCCGCCCTGCTTGAGACAGCAGATAATCCGCTTCGATCACCGTATCGATGGCCCGCTCGAACGTGCACTCGCCTTCCGGATCGCGCCCACAGGGTCCACCCAGATTGCGCGTCCACACAATCGGCACAAACCCCAGCCCATGACGAACGGAACGGCTCTCGTCCCGAACCCCACCATCCATTCCCACCAGCCACGGCACGGACACCGCACAGTCGACCGGCGTCCAGACCCGCTGCCACCAGAACTGCGCGCCCAGAAGCTCACCCGCAATCGGATAACCCTGCGCCGCCAGATCTCGCCCCCGGACCAGGAACCTTTCTTCGACCCGCAACAGTTCGCCCGTCGCATCATCCCAGAACGGCGTCAGATAAGCCGTTTCCAGAACAGACAGCTTCGGAACCCCTGCGGACACTTCAAACAGGATCGCAACCGACCCGACAGACCCCAATCGCGCCGCTTCCATCAGAAGCGACGCCAGTCTGGTCTGCGAAGCAAACGTGCTCATGGCATGCGCCACCCGCGCATCGTCCGTCACCAGACCAGGCCAGTGCGTGTCACCAAAAAGAAGCGAAACCGCCTCATCCACAACCGTCCGGCACAGATTGGTCCGGACCGAAGGACGGCGGCTGGATAACGGGATATATTCGCCCGCTCCCGACTTCTCCATCGAGAACGGGTGCGGCAGCGCATCATACTGCGTCCCATCCAGAACACGCTTGAGCGCCAGCAGCCGCGCCGTCCGCGCAGACGCACCCGCAGGAACAGCATAACGCTGTTGCAGGGACAACCAGTCCATGTGTTCTCCATTGTTTCAGGCCACTCGCCGACCTGAAACGGTCGGCTCAGCGCGCCAGCGAAAATCCAGACGAGCTCCAGCCCGTCATGCCACCGTTTCCAGCAAGCATCAGTTCACTCAGCCCCCAGACCATCGCATCCGCCCGGTCCGGAGACCGTGGCCCGCGATATCCACTGACCGAGAAATGACAGAGCTGATCCTCCAGAGCCGTAAACCGGCCATGATGCACAACCCTGCCAACCTCGTAGAGCGCCGCAACCGGTTCAGCACGCGCCGCTTTGCCCCGCGCCGCTGTCACCAGCTTGACGGAAGCATGCGCCCGCACACTCCGGATCGTGCCCTCTACCAGAGCCCCCCCGAAGTTCCGCTCCGCAACAATGCGTTCAGCACCCCAGTCATCAAATGCCCGCAAGGCCCGGGCAGCCCAGCCCGCCGGACTATCCCGGGCAGACAGATCTTCCAGAACATGCCCCACACCAGCCGCATCAACGCCACAGACCACAATTCCGATCTCGTCGGACCTGTAGTCTTCCGGTCCCGCCGCCCCAGAAGGATCAACAGACACCAGAATACGCCGCATCCGAGCCGCAACATCCGCCCGGCTCTGCGCCGTAATCGCCGCCTCACGCCGGAACATCTCCAGCCGCCACAACGCACCTTCGACAACCGATTGATATTCACCATACAGAAACCGCCGTTTTTCCCGCTCGGGAAGCGCTTCCAGGCTGGCAAGATAATCCTCGCTCAGATTGTCCCGGTTCGCCTGCGGATTCAGGATCATCGTCGCATAAAGCGACCGATCCCCCATCGGCTCCCCCGATTTAGGCTCAATCCCGCTTTCGAAAAGCGCATAAAGCCAATGCCCCATCGCCGGCGGGTTGGCATCGATATATTCCTTGACCACAAGACCCGTTTTCTGTGCCAGACGCGTCAGAAGCATGTTCCGGGCGCCATAACTGATCTGACTGGCCTCGTTCAGATAAACCGTCGCAAATTCCAGACCCAGAATCTTCTCGGTCCGCTGCTCGTCATCCAGCCCTCCGAAAAAGATCGTCGATCCATTCGGAAACGTCACAACACAGTCCTGCCGGTCCAACTTCCATCCAACCTGCGGAAAACACATCCGCATAACCTTCGGAAACGTATCCCGCAGAATGGACGCCTTCAGCGCCGTCAACCGATGACGAAAAATACCATGGCGACTTTCCGGAGCCTTCAACGCCCGTATCACAACGGCCCGAACCAGAACAAAGGTCTTCCCCGACCGCGACCCACCTCTCAGAAGAATATGCCTTGCCGGCCCACCGAGCAGCCGCACCGCCTCACGCTGCGAGTCATTAAGTCTAAAGGGCGCTGTCATCACTGCTGATATTGATCGAGATTACTCCCGAGCGCCCCTCAGCCTCCATACCAGTCCTGAAACGGGATGGACGATGCGCCCGAAGCAGAAATGCCATCAAACCATCACTGTACCGCTTGCGGACAACAGGATTTCCCGTATCCGGATCGCAGACAACCCGTCCCGCATACGTAATGGGTTCATCATATCCCTCTACCGCCCTCCGCCGTGCTTCCGCTTCCAGAGCATCCGCGGCTTCCTCCAGAGCATCCTCCCAGCGGGACGAAAAATCCTTATCCGTCTCTTTCCAGAGATACAGCGTACTCCGCCGAACCTCTGCAACACGTCCGGCTTCCGAAATATTTCCACTCACAGACAGATGCTCGAGAAACCTTTTTTTCCGTTCTTCTGACTGTTCCCGCCGCAAGGAACATTTGCCGGATATTTCTTCACCCATCTGCTTTAACCTTCTTCCCCAGATCGACCTGAGAACCGACCATCAGCCCGCTCTCAGCGCAGCCTCCCTGCGGCTCATCATCATGCCCCCCTCCAGCCAGACAGCCCGAACCGGCTTCTGCCGCAGACGCAAGCCGCTCTGACACGTTCTTTTCCGTGCCTGAACCTCCACATTACGCTGCACCTGCTCCCGCTCAGCCCGCACAGCCACACGTGCCAAGGTTTCCGGCGCAACCCGCCCGATCACTCGAACCGACAAAACCGAACGCTGACAGGGAATGGACCTGCATCTCACATCCAGGCGTGAAAGACCCGCATCCACCAGTTCGTGCCACTCCAAAGCAACATCAGCCCGATGAACTGGCTCCCCTTCATACACAAGTGGGCATCCCACAAGTGAATCGGATGTATTTTGAAGGACAATAAAAGTCTGACGACCAGACAACACAACACTACCAGAAGAAATCTCACACTTTTCCATTTGTCAGGAAACTTCCAAAATAAAAGCCGACCTCCTTTTCAGAAGGTCGGCTTTGGATATTTATGTATAATTCTTCAGTATGCATTTCTTATATCAAAACCGCGCTCACATATCAATAGATAATTTATCGTTAACAGATTTTTTCTTATGTTTCTTTCTAGAAATCACCTCATAAACATGCGCCAGTTGCTCCAGAAGCAACGCACACTGCGCCGAAACCTTCATTCGCGCACGCCCTTCCGACAGCGCTGGATAGAGATGTCGCGCCATCGCCGAAAACGACATCTCACGTGCCAGAAGCATCTCAAGACGCACATGCGCACAAAGACCAAGCATCTCACGAATCTGGCTCATCCGCGCAGAACACTGTCCCCGTCCAATCATCCATGTATGGATGTCACCACGCTCCCTCACACGACCATCAGACTGCGGAGTTTCCATCACTCCAAGAGACGCGAAAACATATTCGCGATACCACCGATCCGCAGCAGCCAGTTCGTCGTCTCCGATATCGCCTGCATCATACATGGACTGCAACGCATTCACGACCCGGAACGCCTTATTCTCTTCACGGATCTCGGAATGCTGATACCGCTCCGCAGTCGGCTTCACCATGACGTCAGATCCCGCATGCGCGCCTGACAAAGACACCTCCTGCACCATTCCAAACATCAGTTGATCTCCATAACGGCATCACGACTGCCCATTGGCTGTAATCCCGGAAAAACCGGGACCAGATCCGCGCCCCACAACGCATTCCAACTGACAGGATGCCCGGCAGGAAGAGCCTCGGCCGTCTCCCGATCTATTACCACGCGAGCCCGCGGCGTAGACTTCCCGGATGTTTTCTGTGCGGAACGACGACGCCCCTTGCGCACGCTCCCACGCTCCGGTAGCCAACCATCAGACGCAAGCATGGCAGCAAGGGCGCTTGCGGATACACGACGCGGTACGGAACCTGATTTGACCTGCCTCATCTCAACATCCTTCCTCAGTATGGAACTGCCACTAATTTTTGGCAAAATGCCATAGAGTATGATAAAAAAAACTTCTTCTGGATTTGGCATAAAGCCATTGCTAAAAAGGCCTCATGGCCAAACACAAGCGCCCAGACTCTCTGACCACACTCCAACGAGCCATAGGAACTCGCATTTCCTGGGCCCGTGAGCTCGTCATGCCCAACCAGAGCGAATGCGCCCGCCTGCTGGGCGTGGACGCTTCCACGCTGAACAAGATTGAACGCGGCGACCGCGCGCCCAGCGTCTTTCTCATCGCGGCGCTCTCGAACCGGCTGCGCGTATCGACCGATTTTCTTCTAAAAGGCGTCCTGAACGGTCGTACCGACGAAGAACTGGCCCTGCGACTGGCTGCTCTGCACCCAGAACTGGTGCTCCAGCGGCAAGACATGGCTCAGAACACGGACAGAAACACGCCTTCCGACACACCTGATCCGCCCAAGAGACCAGATGAGGAGATCCATTAGTGACCGTTTCACTGGTTTCCATACGCATTCAGGTGCCCCCCATTCGATACAACACGATAAATTCGCTTCATCGATGGAATGAACAAATCGGAAATATCCCCGGCCATCAGACAGTCTGAACTCATGACCGGCTCCTTTCCTTCCCCGTCAATCGCCCCCATGGCAACCACCGATTAACGATAAATTAATGGCACTGTGCCACTGGGTCAAGAAACAAATGTGGCTTTGAGCCATTATGACAGGTTTTAGCTGCCGCTCTTTTTCTGCATTGCAGCCATAATCCAGAAAAAAGATGCACTCCTCCCTTTTGCGAAACCGCCGGGAAGAGTTTCATATTTCAGCTTTTTTCAGGCGTAGAATCCTGATGAAATTCGTACTGATTTTGTATTAATTAACCAATTACGACGTTCTATGTCCGCTCTCTAGCCAAGACATTCCCGAAAAAAGCATAACGATTTTTTCGAGCAAATATCGCGTACTTTTAACGGTGCCCCTTATCAAGATACAACGCCATTCAAAGTACTCCCCTCCTCCGGAGAGTTACTCATGAATAACATCCAGATCCCCAAAACGGGTATATTCCCCTTCGAAATACAACTGGATCATTCCGGTAGGGCCATGCCGCTGCTTCTCAAGAATCAGCTCGGCCTTGTTGTGCACCAACGCCATCTTGCGCTGCCACTCTTCTGTCGCAACCTGGAATTTGTCATTGCTGTCATAAGCGCTGTCTTTAGGCTGACGCTGCTGCAGATAATACTCGTCGCGATATACGAACATGACCGCATCCGCATCCTGCTCGATCGAGCCCGATTCGCGCAGATCCGACAACATGGGTCGTTTGTCTTCGCGCGATTCGACCTGACGCGACAACTGGGACAGCGCAATTACCGGCACAGAAAGCTCTTTCGCAATCGCCTTAAGTCCCTGCGTAATCATTGAAATTTCCAGAACACGACTGTCAGGCTTGGTCCCGATCGCAGGCCGCATCAACTGGAGATAATCCACAACAACAAGGCTCAAGCCCTGCGTCCGAGCCAACCGCCGGCAGCGCGTTCGCATGGCGGAGAGAGAAATCGCTGGCGTATCGTCAATATAGAGCGGCAGCCTTTGAAGCTCCCGTGCCACACGGACAAACCGGTCGAATTCCTTCTGCCCGATATCACCACGTCGGATCTTTTCGCCCGAAACCTCAGCTTCACCCGACAGAATACGGGTCGCTAACTGCTCAGATGACATTTCCAACGAGAAAATAGCGACCGACCCCTTGGGCTTTTCCCCACTATCCTCAGCATCCCGCAGAATCGAGCGCGCCGCCGAAAACGCAATTTTGGTCGCAAGCGCCGTCTTGCCCATTGCAGGGCGACCGGCAAGGATAATCAGATCGGAAGGATGCAGACCGCCGGTCCGCTTGTCGAAGTCCCGCAGACCTGACGTGAGCCCCACTACGTCGCCTGTCCGCTGATAGGCTTTGGTCGCAACCTTAACTGCTTCCGTCAGAGCATTGGTGAAAGAAACGAAACCGCCTTCCTGACCTCGCTCCGTCGCCAGCTTGAACAGCGCCTCTTCGGACGCCGCGATCTGATCCGATCCGTCCAGATCAGGCCGCGCTCCAAAAGCGTTATTAACGACCGTCTCACCAATATCGATCAGCTGGCGCCGCACCCAGGCATCATGGATCACCCGCCCGTAATCACCCGCATTGACGATTCCGACCATCGCCGTCAGCAGCTTGGCCAGATAGGCAGGCCCACCCGCCGCATCCAGAACACCGGTATGCTCGAACTCGGCCCGCATAGTCACAGGATCAGCCAACTGCCCCCGCTCAATCCGCCGGGCAATCGCTTCATAGATCCGACCATTCAGCGGATCGGAAAAATGAGCAGGCTCCAGAAAATCCGAAACCCGCTCATACGCTTTATTGTTCGTGAGGATGGCGCCCAGCAGTGCCTGTTCGGCAGCAACACTGGACGGAGGACTGCGCCTCAGCAGGAGACCCAGATCTCCATCGTTTGAGGAAGCATCAGAAGCGGACGGAGAGGAATGCGATTCGATCATGTTCACGCGCCCTTCTAACATCCCACTCCGTCCCCAGAAACGGATTAACTGGCGATCCAGCCATCCTCTGCCAGAACCACACCCGCCAGATAAAGACTGCCACAAATTAATACCCGGGCCGGGGCGCCCCCTTCGGAAACCAGACGCTCCAACGCCGCTCTGACCGTCGGACCGGCGATCGCCCGCCCACCAGAAGCGGCAATGATTTCCTCAACCGGCATCGCCAGATGCTGCCCAGGCTCAGACACCGCCTGAACGGAAGCGGCACGTTCGATAATCGGCTTCAGGAACCCGGAGGCATCCTTGGTCTGCTTCACACCCGCAATCACGTGGACAGGCCGGTCTTTCCAGCCTTCCAGCACCGCCCCAAGAACCTGTCCGGCATCGGGATTGTGTCCGCCATCAAGATACAGTTCCCACCCCTCAGGCAGCATCCCAGCCAACGTGCCGTTCAGCCTCTGCAAACGTGCAGGCCAGAATGTCCGGGCAATCCCCTGATAGGCCGCAAGAGGCAACTTTAGCCCTGACACACGCAAAGCCGCCACGGCCAGCACTGCATTGCCGGCCTGATGCTGGCCTTTCAATGCAGGCAACGGCAGGGGAAGAACACCGTCCGCATCCCGGTAATTCAGACCATTCACCTGTTCAGTGACGAAGATATCCTGTCCAACCACCCGAAGTGGCGCACCCAGTTCCGCAGCCCGGCGCCGAATGACATTCAAAGCGTCCGGTGCCTGGACCGCCGAAACAACTGGAACTCCAGCCTTAATGATCCCAGCCTTTTCCCCGGCAATCGCCGCAACAGTGCCCCCCAGAAACGCTTCGTGATCCAGACTGACCGGCGTAATCACACAAACAGCAGGCTTCGGCACCACATTGGTCGCATCCAGCCGTCCCCCAAGCCCGACTTCCAGCACCACCAAATCTGCTGGAATCTGCGAAAACAGCAAGAACCCCGCAGCCGTCAGAACCTCGAAAACCGTGATCGGAGCACCGGCATTAACGCGTTCGACCGTCTCAAGCGCAGCAACCAGCACATCCTCATCCACCAACCGCCCCGCCAGCCGGAACCGCTCGGTCACGCTCACCAGATGCGGGCTGCTCATGACATGCACCCGCAGCCCGGCCGCTTCAGCAATCGCCCGCAGATTGGCGCATGTGCTGCCCTTACCGTTCGTCCCCGCCACATGAATCACAGGCGGCAGATGACGCTCAGGATGGCCCAGCTTTGCCAGCAGCACCTCAAGTCGCCCCAGCGAAAGATCGATTAGCGCCGGATAAAGCTCCTGAAGCCGCGCAAGTACGGCCCCCGGCCGCCCCTGATATTCGCCGGACAGCCGAACAGGCGCCCCACGCTCCGCAGTCATCAGATCGCCGAGTCAGAAACGGTTTTCTGACGCGTCATAATGCCCAGAATCCGCCCCAGCAGTTCCGGCAGCTCCGAGCGTTTGGCTACGATATCGACCATCCCATGCTCACGCAGATACTCCGACCGCTGGAAGCCTTCCGGCAGCTTCTCACGAACAGTATCCTGAATGACGCGCGGCCCCGCAAACGCGATCAGCGCATTAGGCTCGGCAATATGCACATCCCCCAGCATCGCGAAGGAGGCCGAGACACCACCCGTCGTCGGATTCGTAAAGACAACAACATAGGGCAGACCCGCTTCCTGCAGCATCTGCACACCGATCGTCGTCCGTGGCATCTGCATCAGGCTGACAGCGCCTTCCTGCATCCGCGCCCCACCCGAAGCCGTATAGACCACCAGCGGCGCTTTCTGCAGAACGGCCAGACGACAGGCCGCCACGAATGCCTCACCCAGCGCAGCTCCCATAGTCCCAAGCAGGAACTCAGGCGCCATGACCGCAACCACAGCCTTCTGTCCCTTGATCAGACCATGCGCAACCACAAGTGCCTCATCAAGATGGGACTTGTTCCGCGCATCCTTCAGACGATCCGTATAACGCTTGGAATCCTTGAACCCCAGCGGATCGACCGGCATCTTCGGCAACTCGATAGTGGTGTATTCCCCACCATCAAACGTCCAGCCCAGACGCTCCTTCGCCGTCGCACGCATATGATGGCCGCAATGCGGACAGACCTTCTCGGACCGCTCCAGTTCCTTGGTGAGCATCATCTGCCCGCAGGATTCACAGTTAGTCCACAGATTGTCCGGCACATCCCGCTGAAGCAGGCCACGCAGCTTGGGTCGGACGTAGTCGGTCATCCAGCTCATGTCGTCTCATTACTTTCTGGCCGCCTTCAGAACAAAGGACGGAGTAGGGGTAAAGCCCGGCGAAGGGCCACATTCTCTGGGCGCGTTTTAGCGTCAGGACATTGATTATGCCAGCCCAACCATCAACTACCCTGCCTTATCTCTCCTATCCACCTTACAAAACATGTCATCCTGCCTGATACGAACCGCGATATCATGCGTTGTGTCACGAAACCGGCAGGCCTCCCGATAGAGACCAGCCAGAACAAACCCAGCTCCCAACCGGAGAAAACCATGTCCGACAGCTTCAACACCCTTCGCTTTCCCAACCCTCAGGGCCTTAAACCCGGCTGGTTCATCGGCTTCGGCGCTATGCTGATCGTCCTCGGGATTCTGGCCGCCCTCGACACCATCGCCACCACCCTCGCCAGCATGGTGGTCCTCGGCGTCCTGATGATCGTGGGCGGCGTCGCACAGGTCATGCAGAGTTTCGCCCATCGCGGCCTTCCCGTCCCGAACCAGTGGCTGTCCGGACTGATCGGCGGCCTCTACATCCTTGGCGGCATCCTCTTGATTGAGGAACCTGCAACCGGCTCGATCTTCATCACGGCCATTCTCGCAGGCTGCCTGATCTTCGCAGGCCTCGCCCGAACCTTCTGGGCTGGCGGACACCGCACCAACAAGAGTTGGATCATGCTGGCCCTCAGTGGCCTCATCACGCTCGTCGTGGGAATCCTGCTTTATATGACACTGCCTTGGTCCGGCCTCTGGCTGATCGGCATGTTCATCGCCGTAGAACTGCTGATGGCAGGCTTCGCAACGATGATGTTCGGATTTTCTCTGCGCAACAACACCTGATCAAACACGTTCCGACAGGCTCAGCCTGTCGGAATGCCAAACATCAAGCCCGAACAGCCGCAGCCAATGCCTCAAGCTGCGCCAGAACAGCCGGAACGGTCCGCTCCGTCGCCCGCCCGTCTTCAAGCGTACCCGCCATGGTCTTGATCAGAGCAGAAGCCACAACCGCCGCATCCCCGATCCGAGACGCCGTCCGCGCCTGCTCCGGCGTGGAAATCCCGAACCCGACCGCCACAGGCAGATTGGTCGCTTCCCGGATACGCGGCAGCGCCTTCTCCAGATCCGCAGCACTCGCGCTGCTCGTCCCGGTAATCCCGGTAATGCTCACATAATAGACAAACCCGGTGGCATCCCGCAGCACATGGAACAGACGGGAATTCGACGTCGTCGGCGCCACGAGAGAAATGATGTCCAACCCGGCTTCCCGCGCATGAGCATCCAGCAGATCCACCTCCTCGGTCGGCATGTCGACGACAATAATCCCGTCCACACCCGCCTGCGCCGCATCGAAACAGAACTCCGCCGGACCATAACTATCGATCGGGTTCAGATACCCCATCAGCACGATCGGCGTCTCACTGTCCGTCTCACGGAACGCCCGGACCATCTGAAGCACCAGCCCCAGCGTCGCCCCGGCCTCTAGTCCACGCAGGGCCGCTGCCTGAATCGTCGGCCCATCCGCAGACGGATCGGAAAACGGCACCCCGATTTCGATCAGATCTGCTCCAGCCGCCGGCATCGCCCGCAGCAGCTCCAGCGAGGTGTCATAATCTGGATCACAGGCCTGAAGATACGGAATCAACGCCCCGCGCCCTTCCTGTTTCAGAGCGGCAAAACGTGTCTGGATCCGGCTCACAGCTTCACTCCCAGATGATGCGCCACAGTAAAGATATCCTTGTCCCCACGACCCGAGACATTCAGAACAATGATCTGGTCCTTCGCCATCGTGGGCGCAATTTTCATGACATGCGCCAGCCCATGCGCACATTCGAGGGCCGGAATGATCCCCTCTGTCCGCGTACAGACCTGAAACGCCTCAAGCGCCTCCTCATCCGTCACGCCGACATACTCGGCCCGACCGATATCATTCAGCCAGGAATGCTCTGGCCCTATCCCCGGATAATCCAGCCCCGCGCTGATCGAATGCGCTTCCTCAATCTGGCCGTGCTTGTCCTGAAGCAGATAGGTCCGATTGCCATGCAGCACACCCGGCCGCCCACGGGAAATGGACGCCGCCGTCTTTCCGGAATCCAGCCCGTGCCCCGCCGCCTCGACACCAATCAGCTTCACATCCGCATCGTCCAGAAACGGATGGAAAATCCCCATCGCATTCGAACCGCCACCAATAGCCGCCACAATCACATCCGGCAGACGCCCCTCGGCCTGAGTGATCTGCTCCTTCGTCTCAACCCCGATCACGGACTGGAAGTCCCGCACCATCTCCGGATACGGATGCGGCCCGGCCACCGTACCCACAAGGAAATACGTATCCGCAACATTGGCCACCCAGTCGCGCATCGCCTCGTTCATCGCATCCTTGAGCGTCCCCGCCCCGGCCGTCACGGGCTTCACCTCAGCACCCAGCAGATGCATGCGGAACACATTGGGCTTCTGCCGCTCAACGTCCGTCGCACCCATGTAAATGCTACATTTCAAACCAAACAGCGCACAGACCGTCGCCGTCGCCACACCATGCTGCCCCGCACCCGTCTCTGCAACGATCCGGGTCTTGCCCATCCGTCGGGCTACGAGGATCTGCCCCATAACATTGTTAAGCTTGTGCGACCCTGTATGGTTCAGTTCTTCGCGCTTGAAGTAGACCTTCGCCCCCCCAAGCTCTTCCGTCAGATGCCGGGCAAACCACAACGGGCTCGGACGACCGACATAATCCTTCAGATAATAGTCCAGCTCTTCGCGGAACGCGGGGTCAGCCTGCGCAGCGCGATAGGCCTCGTCCAGCTCGAACAGTAGCGGCATCAGCGTTTCCGCAACAAAGCGGCCACCAAAAATCCCGAACCGTCCCCGTTCGTCAGGGCCGGAACGAAGCGAATTGGCCAGAGAGGAAGATAGGGGGGAAGATGTGTTCGTCATACCGCACTCGGTTCCGCTTCAGGGCTCCAATGCGATACCAAGAGCAGCCCCCGCCGTCCATCCGTCTCGCCGTTTTCAGGCCTCTCCCGCAACAATTCCCACCCCCTGCACCTTGCGAACCCGCCTCAGGCAGGACATGAGGGAGCCTCACAGCCTTTCCATTGCCCTCAAGGACCCGCCTGATGTTCCTCGTGCGCCCCGCAGGCGCTCCGGCCCGGGAAACCGGACCGGACGTCGATATCTCCAAAGCGGTCTGGCTCGACCTCATCAACCCGACTCTCGACGAGGTCGCCCGCGCAGAAAAGGCCCTCAACACCCATATTCCCCGCCGCAACGAGCTTGAGGAAATCGAAAGCTCCTCCCGCCATCACGAACAGGATGGCACCCTCTATCTTTCGACTCCCCTCGTCAGACGCGAGGAAAACACAGCCTTTTCCCTGCCCATCGGCTTCGTCCTGACAGACAACCACCTCATCACGGTCCGCTATACTGACTATTATGGCTTCGATATCGTTGGTCGCCGTCAGGCCGAACGTGATCCAGCCAAAGGCAGCCCTTCCGCCAATGAAATCCTCGTCGAAATCATTGAGGAAATCATCAACCGCCTCGCCGACATACTGGAAGGCCTGGGTCGGGACCTCGACGCCATCTCCAAACGCGTTTTCAGTACCGGCAGCCCCCGCGATCCCGCCAGAGCCGCTGAAATGCTGCGCGAAACCCTCCGTCGCCTCGGCCACAGCGGCGACCTCGCCTCCATGATCCGCGACAGCCTGCTCGGCCTCGATCGCGTCCTGATCTATATTGGCGACCGAACCGAGAAAGAACCGCAGGCCCTCAAAACCCGCATCAAGGTCGCCGGGCGGGACATCGCCTCCCTTAACGACTTCGACGCCCAGACCGTCAACAAAGTCCAGTTCCTCCTCGACGCCACGCTCGGCTTCATCAGCATCGAACAGAATGACGGAATGAAGGTCCTGACCGTCGTCAGCGCCATCGGCATCCTGCCAACCCTGATCGCAGGCATCTACGGCATGAACTTCCACGACATGCCTGAGCTGTCATGGAAATACGGCTATCCCTACAGCCTGATCCTGATGATCCTGTCGGTTCTCCTGCCGCTGTTCTGGTTCTGGAGGCGCGGCTGGTTTGGCGCCCGTTAAGACGCTTCCTCAACCCGCAGCCCCGGCCCGACCGGGCGCTCCGGCAGAACCGACCGCTGATACGCCACCGGAAACTGCCGAAGCTGCTTCTCCCACAGGTCGGGATCGCCATTGCCATTCTTCGGCAGAACGACACTGTCCACCCCACACCGACGCAGAAACGCCGCCTGATCCGGCAGAATATGCCCCTCCGCACGGATTTCTCCAGAAAACCGCAGATATTCCCGCAATTCCCGGGCCTGCGTGAACCCACGCCCATCCCTGAAGATCGGAAACCGCAGCACCACAAGATCCAGCCGGTTCAGATAAGGCCGCAGGAGCGCCGGATCGTCCGCACTCTCCAGCAGGACAGCCCGCGCATCATCCCGTTCCGCCAGTTCCGCAACCGTCACCAGCACATCATGAACCTGCGCGGTCCGCTCACCGAGTTCAAACAGCTTCATACGCCGCCTCCCTGAAAGGCTCATGCCCCAGACGCGTCAGAGTCTCAAGGAACGTCTCTCCACTCTCCCGAAGCCCGAGATAGCAGTCCACAAGCCGCGCGATCGCATCAACGGTCTCGTCTTCCGGAAGCGCTGCCCCCAGAATCGTCCCAAGCGCCGCACCATTCTCGGCCCGGCCACCAACCGTCAACTGGAAGAACTCTTCTCCGCGCTTGTCCACGCCCAGAAGTCCGATATGCCCGGCGTGATGATGCCCACAGGCATTGATGCAGCCCGAAATATTGATCCGCAACGCCCCGATTTCCGCCTGAAGCGCCGTATCCGCAAAACGCGCACCCAGCTTCTGCGCAATCGGAATAGACCGCGCATTCGCCAGCGCACAGTAATCCAGCCCCGGGCACGCCACGATATCGCCAATCAGCCCGATATTCGCTTCCGCAAGCCCGACTTCCGACAGTCCAAGCCACAGATCCCGCAACCGGTCCTTGCGGACATGCCCCAGAACCACATTCTGCAAATGCGTGATCCGGATTTCTCCAAACGAATACGCATCCGCCAGATCCGCCAGACGCCCGATCTGCGCCGATGTCGCATCCCCCGGAATTCCCCCCGCAGGCTTCAGCGAAATGGTCGCAATAATATGCCCCGGATCGCGGTGAACATGCGTATTGCTCCGCACCCAGCGCTCAAACAGCGGATCGTCCCTCCGCTGCTGCGTCAGTACGGCATCTGCATCGTCCGGCGCCTCAAGCAATGGCACGGCAAAACGCGCCCGGATCGCCGCAACTGCTTCGGGCGTCAGCCGATACCGGTCCAGCTCCATCTGGCCCAGCTCGGCTTCCACAGCCTCCCGATAGGCCTCAACCCCGATTGCCTGAACCAGAATCTTGATCCGCGCCTTGTAGATATTGTCCCGCCGTCCATGCGCATTATAGACGCGCAGAATCGCCTCAAGCGTCGCCAGAAGATGCTCTTCCCGCACACTGTCAAACAGCTCTTCGCCGATTACCGGCGTCCGCCCCAGTCCCCCGCCCACGAAAATCCGGAACACCGGAGCGCCATCCTCACCCGGACGGGCCAGAATCCCGATATCATGGAAACGCGCCGCCACCCGGTCATTCGGACTACCCGAAATCGCAATCTTGAACTTGCGCGGCAGGAACGTGAACTCAGGATGCAGCGTAGACCACTGCCGCAGCACTTCCGCATGAACCCGCGGATCCACCAGCTCATCCGCCGCAGCCCCAGCATACTCGTCCGACGTCACATTGCGGATGCAATTCCCGCTGGTCTGGATGGCATGCATGTCTACTTCAGCCAGTTCGCGCAGGATATCCGGCGTATCTTCGAGCCGGATCCAGTTAAACTGGATGTTCTGCCGCGTGGTGAAATGCCCATAGTCGCGGTCATAGCGCTGGGCGATCTCACCCAGCTTGCGCAACTGCCGACTGTCCAGAATGCCATAAGGAATGGCCACCCGCAGCATATAGGCGTGAAGCTGCAGATACAGCCCATTCATCAGCCGCAGAGGCTTAAATTCGTCCTCGCTCAGCGTCCCGTCCAGACGCCGCTTCACCTGCCCCTCAAACTCGGCAATCCGCGCCTGAAGAAAATCCCGGTCAATCCGGTCATACTGATAATGGCCGACAGGAACGCTCACTGTGCGGTCTCCACTGCAAATTCCGGATGCACGGTCGGGCCATGAGCCCGGATTTTTTCACGAACAGTCACGGGTTCAGGAGGCACAACAGGTAAAACCGCCGTATCATACACCCCGACAACCCCCTCACGCTGGGCCTCTTCCACCGCCCGGGAAAGCGCCGTCTCAGCCACATCCGCGTCCAAAAGAACCGCCTGCCCGATCCGAAGGTCCCATGTCCCGTCTTCCCGCCACCATACGGTACGACCGTCCAGCAGCCGGTTGGCCGTCAGAACCAGCTTCTGACCAAGTTCGAGTCTTACAGGACGTTTCATCAGCGCTCACCTTCCTGACGAATACGGACCCTACCCTGCGGCTGGCCCCGTCATGAATGCGTCCTCCTCCCCGCTTGCAAACGGCAAGCAAAGGAAACACCAAGGACATGGAACTCACCATACCAGATCAAAGATTGATCCCTTATGGTAAGATATTCCGTCCTCTAAAACCCATTTCGTAGTTTTTTCAAAATACTTTTTTATAATGTTATATTGAAAAGGAAATTGGTGCTCTGCTGGGCCGCTGCATGCCCGCTTCCTCCGCATTCTGAAGCAGGTGCTCCAGCGTGACGGACGCCATCTTTTCCGACACCTCCTGATCCATCTGCTGCCAGAACGGCTCGAGTACCTTGGCCCGCAGAAGGTTGATGCCCTCTTCGGGCATTTCCGGATCTTCCGTAACAGTCCGGACAATTTCATTCAGCGTGATGGTCCGCGGAGGCCTGCCAAGACGATACCCCCCTTTCGGCCCGCGTACACTTGCTAACAGACCGGCCCGAGAGAGGCCCTGCAACACAGGCTCGATCCCCCGACGCAGCATATCGCCACGGCGGGCAATATCCGCGCCACTCACCACCCCGGATCGACCCGCATGGAAAGCGACGTCCAACATAATGGATACAGCGGTCAAAGCTCTGTCACGACGGAGATACATGAGAATTCCGATTTGTTACGCCAGACCATGCCATCATGACATAATCCGATTTCAGTTCGTCTATCTTGTTTTCCATGCTGGAATGTCAATCGCCCTTTTGGAACGTTTCCCCATTTCCAACATATTCCCGATAAAAGCGGTGCCCCAAAGACGTCAGGACCTCATATCCGATTGTCCCCGCTGCCGCCGCCACGTCGTCCACACTGCGCCGGGGTCCAATCAGATCCACCATCATATCGGCTCGCAGCATGCCCTCTGGCACATCCGAAATGTCCACGATCAGGGAATCCATCGAAACACGCCCCAGAATTGGCAGACAGATGTCTTCAAACCACGCACACCCCTGCCCGGCGCCACGCCGTGAAAATCCATCGGCATACCCTACAGCCACAGTGGCAATTTTCCGTGGCCGCTCAGGGCGATATGTCATCCCGTAACCAACACCATCGCCTGGGAGAATTTTACGAATCTGCAAGACATGGGCCTGAAGCCTGACAACCTGATCCAACGGATTCGGACCAGCCAGATTCGGCGCAATTCCATAAAGTGCCGCTCCAGGACGAACGACATCCAGATGATAGTCCGGCCCCAGAAAAATTCCCGACGATGCCGACAGGCTCAACGGTGCAGACGGCAACCGTGCCGACATCTCCAGCAACTGCTGTTTCTGGACGCCATTGGCCGAATGATCGGGCGTATCCGCACAAGCCAGATGACTCATGACCAGACTGACACTCAGCCCCTCCATAAGCGCCCCGTCCTCATGTAACACGTCAAGATCGGCGCCAGAAAGCCCAAACCGGGACATGCCACTATCCACCTGAAGAGCAGCCTCCAACGGCCGCCCCGCCTTGACCGCTTCAGAGCGCCACACAGCAATCTGATCAAGGCTGTTCAGAACCGGCCTCAATCCATATTGCACACACTCTGCCGTTGCGTCCGGCCTCGGGCCGTGAAGCACCGTAATCCGGGCCTTTCGCGAAACCACGGAACGCAGCCTGATCCCCTCATCAACATGCGCGACGAAAAACTCTCGAGCCCCCGCCTGCTCAAGAACCGGCGCTACACGCTCGATACCCAGTCCGTAAGCATCGGCCTTCACGACAGCCGCACAGGCAGCATCCGCTGCAAGTTTCTGAAGATACCGATAATTCGAGGCGATCGCGCCCAGATCCACCGTCAGACGGGCTCCAGCACGAGAAGAAGGCCACAAAGGATCAGAACATGCACTCATCATGAGAAATGAGACTATCGCGTTGTGCGCTAGAATATCCTGCCCGATAATCATATAATTTTCCAATAAGCGAAAAATATATGATCGATTCTGCGAAAATAGACCGATAATTCCACCATGATCTTCGACCGCATCACCGAATCCATCCTGAGAATCCTTCAACATGACGGGCGCCTCAGCAACGCTGATCTGGCACAACGTGTAGGGCTTTCTCCGTCCGCCTGTCTGCGGCGCGTTCGCCTACTGGAGGAACGCGGCATCATCCGTGGCTATCGCGCGGTCATTGACGAACGCTCAGCTCACAAGCTGACCACCGTTATCGTACAAATCACGCTTGAACGCCTCACAGACGAAACGCTCCGTCGTTTTGAAACCCGCATCCGGGAATGTCCTGATGTTCGGGAATGTTATCTGATGACAGGTGAAGCCGATTACCTGCTCCATGTCGCAGCCCGAGATCTTGCTGACTACGAGCGCATCCATAAAGAAGAACTCTCACGCCTTCCGGGCGTCGTCCGCATCCAGAGCAATTTCGCAATCCGTCCTGTCGTTCAACGGTGGATCAGTCAGGACTCAGCGTAATTGCATGCACAAAAATGCATTTGCGAACCATTTGCATTTAAGGTAGGTTTCTTAAATCGGTTCCAGCGAACGAAGGCCTGCTTTTTCATGATCGTCTGCTCATGCAACGCGCTGTCCCATCAGGATATCGAAATCGCAATCCACAACGGAGCATCTCGCCCGGCAGAAATCTACTCAGCCCGAAAATGCACAGCAAAGTGCGGCAACTGCGTCCCCGGCATTGTCTGCCTACTCAGATCGGCAATGCAGAAAGCCCATTCCGAACAGACACATCTAAACGCCGCATAACAAACAACCCGGACAATGCCGGGTTGTTTTGAAAACGACCTCTGTTAGTCCTGATCGGGAGCCGCAGCAGAGTTTTTCTGAATATAACGCTCAATCCCGATCTGCTTGATCAGGTCGAACTGACGATCAATGAAATCCTCATGCTCTTCTTCATTGACGAGGATTTTCAGAAGCAGATCTCGTGACACATAATCACGGACACTCTCGCAGTAAGCGATACCTTCGCGCAGATCCTGAATCGCTTTTTCTTCCAGCTTCTGATCACATTCAAGAATTTCCTGAACTGTCTGCCCAATCAGGATAGAGTTCAGACGCTGCACATTCGGCAGCCCTCCGAGAAACAGAATACGCTCGATCAGCCAATCCGCATGACGCATCTCCTCAATGGATTCGTCATACTCTTTTTTTCCCAAATGGGTCACACCCCAATGCCTCAGTGTGCGGGCATGAAGAAAATACTGATTTATTGCCGTCAATTCATTCGTGAGCTGCGTATTAAGATGCTCAATCACAACAGGATCTTTAATAGCCACTTTTCAAACCTTCCATAAAAATGCAATTTTATCGAAGAAAACTTATAAAAGAAAATTATATCTCCCTAGCCACGCTTCAAAGTTTATATGATTTTTGCAAAAATTAGAGAAACCCAAAACACATTGGCAAAAGGCGCAATCCAAAGCTTCGCGGCCGCAAAATTGAAGAAGGTGTGAAAGATCAGGTGTAGACTTTATAGCGTATTACGGCGCTTCGAATCCGCAGGCAATTGAACACCTCGTGCACAAAGCTCGCCCGTTTGTTAATTAATACAGGTTAGTCATTTATATTTTTTAGAAAACTATGAAGCTATTGCTCAGAATTTAAAAAAGTTTTAGATTCAAGAAAAATTATTAGAAGAAAGACGATGAAATGAAGTTTTTTAATTTCACAAAGAAAAATAAAAAACACCAGAAAAAAGAAGATAATTTTAATTCTCTTGAATCAAAGAAAATAAATTTTAGCTGGCTGCACGATATTACTGAATCAGATTGTTCGATAGTCGTTTCTTCTCATAAAACCATCTTATGTGTTTCTCAGGATGGAAATATTTACCATGATGATCCCAACAAAAATATAAATCCTCTTCTTGTATATCAGGTAACGGACGGAGTTTGGTTTTTAAGAAAGAACAATTTATCAGAATGGGATGCTCTCATAACTGATGGAATAAAAGAAAATTTTAAATTTTCCTCAAAAGAAAAACCAATATTAGTTAATATAGGTGGAAGTTTAGAGGATGGAATATCTTTTAACTTATCCGGATTTAATTTAACAGCTGAACTGGAAGGAAAAATTAAGTTTAACACAACAAATCTTCTTTCTTGGGAAAATTTTGCTCTTCTTTCTTGGGATACCTTTAGTTGGCTTCAAGAGGCCAAGAACGAAACGTGGATTGAACAAAACACCGGAAAAGAGGTTTTTTTTAAAAACTTCAATAAAATTAATTCAGAAACATTTGTAGATTGTAATTTTGAAACATACAATATTAGCGGAAGACCGGGGCCATTATTATTAAGGGATTTACGAAAAAATAAAATATACATTCTAGACTCATTCAAAAGGAAGAGATCACTATTAAAACTAAATCCATTAGTATATTTTTGTGTATTTGGATCAGATGAATATTATAAATGCGCGGCACTATCGATAATTTCTCTACGAAAATTTGGATTATATTCTGGTAAAATATTTTTAATATCAGACCGATCTCAAGAAGATACTTTAAAATTTCTCCCACTTGATTTTCAGTTTAATATCGAAGTAAAGGAATGCTCAAATAAAAGCCCTATCTTCGAAAGATATAAAATATATCTTTATGATGTAGAGAAATATAATCCTATTTTTTACTTAGATACTGATATTATTGTTGGAGGTGATATTAATAAAATTATTAAAGATGCCCTATGTTCTGAAGATTTCTGTCTTTACAGAGAAGCAAATTGTTCCGTAAAAAAAATAGATGAAAGCGAATGGGATATTGGGACTAACTGGTTCGGTGGTTGGATGTTTGCAAGGAACAGTGAAATAGGTACCCTCCCATTCTGGAAAGCCACCTCTGGGATTATGATCTTTAGCGACCATGGCGAAACAAAGAAAATTTTTGATATGATATGTTCTGTAGGAAGACTCACACGTCAACACGAAATTGATCGCTTCGGCGATCAGCCCGTTATGAATTATGTGACCACACAGAATGAAAATGTCAATATATCGGTACTTGATAACAAATCATTAAATAGTGGGAATGTAGAGCATTTTCTATCTAATCCAGAAAGAATTTTAATGCATGTTTCTTTAGGTGTAGGTTACGGTAATAAGAAACTTCCCATAATGGAATCTCTTTTCGAGAAAATCGACCAAAACCATAAAACACATGGCAAAGAATAAAAATTCTTTCTATATTTTCCAAATTTTTTGAAAAAATTAGGCCCCGAGGGAACTTTAGGACGTTTTTTACATAGATATCAATGCCGCAATCTAACGATCTGCATGGCAACCAATATGAGCATTTATTTACGGAGGTTTAATAATGAGAAAAACCATTTTAACTTCACTCTTTTGCATGGTCGCGTTGTCTGCCTGTGAATCGCCGCAGCAAATTACCACTCAAAAAGACGACCATCTTGCTGCAGCAGGGTTTCTGATGAAACCCGCATCAACGCCTCAGCAGATTGCTATGCTCAAAAAACTCCCGTCACATCATTTTATACGCCGGATACACGGGAGCACAGTAACCTATGTCTACGCCGATCCGACAGTTTGTGGTTGTCTATATGTTGGAAACCAAGCCGCTTACGGTCGCTATTTAGCGTATCAACAACAACAGAATATCGCCAACGAACAACAAATGACTGCTGAAGACTACCAAGATGCCCAATGGAACTGGGGAGACTGGGGGCCCTGGGGGGAGAGCTTTGGCCCAGATTACGGTTTTGGCCCAGGCTGGGGCTGGTAAAAATCATCTAAAAATTTTAGCGCAATAAGCCATTATTTTTATAAAAACTTATTGCGCTAAAATATAAATACCCAATATATAATAATATTGTTAATTATGATAGTTTATTATATTGCAATACATAGGAATGATGAAGATCCATCTCATCTCGTGCAGAATTTCAAACCGTTTAAAACCGTATTCAGATAATAATTTTGATATCTAATTTTCAATAGAAAAACAACAAGTTAGTATAAGATTTTTCTCAATAAATTTACAAATAAATACAAAAAGACCTTGACAATAATTTATGGTTATATTTCATGAGCATCTCAAAATATATTCATAAATCAAATTTACTATATTTTAGGATTGATTATGTTAAAATTAGATAAAATAGTTATTGTATTTTTTTGTTTTAGCCTTGGTGGTTGCTACAGCATAGGATCACAAAGACTAGGAAAAGATCAAGACGAATATTCTGTGTCAATTATAGAATCAAATAAAAGACAAACTCTTCAAAATCTTATTAGACTTAGATATGCCGATACTCCAGGCCTTCTAGACACAACACAATTAATTTCAGGCTATCAATTCCAACAAAATGCCTTTCTCGGCGTCGCCTCAGACACTTTTCCTATTCGCCCCAACGGTGGCGTATCGACGCAATTACAACAGAACCCAACGTTTACTTTTCAACCCGTGACAGGCGATGCTTACGCACACAGTTTTTTGAGTCCTCTTTCTCCAGCCAGTTTGCTGCCCCTTGCGATGGGAGGGTTACCAATTGATATTTTATTGCAACTTTCAGCTCAATCAATTAATTCAATGAGCAATAATAGACCCTTCTCAAGAAGAAACGGAGATGTAGACAATAATACAATTTATAATACCGATGAATTCTTCGAATTAATACATGATTTAAGGTTACTTCAAGCATCAGGATTATTAGAGATTCAGCTTCAACAATTTCCTAAATTTAAAGGGAAACCCTCTGGAGCGAGTCATGTTTTTTTGAATATATATCCGACATCGAATCCAAATTTAGAAAAAATTACACAAACCACCAAAAAATTATTGAATTTCTCTCCTAACTATAAACGCATGGAAGTCGTTTATGGCTCTGGAACCCCAAATCCAGGCGAAATCAATATTTTATCTCGTAGTATGTTATCAATACTGGGTCAAGTTGCCTACCAAATAAATATTCCAGAAGATGAATTTTCAGCAGGCGGAACATCTATGGATTTAGATTATGAAGAAAAACCCCTCATAAAAATAAAATATGGTAGAAAAAAAATAGAAAATTCATTTGTTTCTATATACTATGATAAATATTACTACTGGATAGACCGGAAAGATTTTAAAAGCAAATTAGCATTTACAATTACGCAAATGCTTTTAGAATTATCAAAAACCACACAACCACCAGGAGCCATCGTGACCATACCGGTAAATAAGTAACTTTATAATATATTTTAATTATTGAGAAAATCCAACCAAACAATAATCGGAAATAATTTATAGTAATTTATTTTTATTATAACACAGCGTGGGTATGTTATAATTTTCAGGATAAAGACTAGTTTTGGATATCGTCAGTCAATTTACCTCCGGATCTCCATGATCGTGCTCTTACAAATATTTCGATGGTCTGCCTTAGTGTTAAATGAAGCGTATTTGTGTGCCGATCGTAGCTAAAGGATTATAGGGCCGTATCCAAAATCAAAGGGGTTTTCGATTCTCCTCTAAAAAATTGTTTCACAATGGAGGTCATGAACATTGAAGTCTGCCAAGGCAAAACATTAAAAATGACGTCCTTAATTACAATTTTTCTCTAAACGCCGGATAGTCCGTATAGCCATGACAGTCCCCACCATAAAAAGTTGAACGGTCATATCGATTTAATGGCCAGTGATTTCGCAGCCGCAAGACCAGATCCGGATTAGCGATGAAAGCGCGTCCGAATGCGATCAGGTCTGCGTCCTTGAATTCCAGAAGCCTTTCCGCGCTTTCGGTTGTGAAACCGCCTGCTGCGATGATGGTTCGAGAAAACAGAGGACGCAGGACAGACACGTCGACCGGATCGGGTTCTGCATCCGCGCCGATCCGTGGTTGAACGATGTGCAAGTAGGCGACGTCCATATTTTCCAGCATCGTCGCGACATAACTGAACGTGGCGTATCGGTCGCTGTCGGACATCGATCCGTAAGATCCGCTTGGTGTGAGTCGGACGCCGACGCGATCTCCGCCCCATACGTCTATGGCCGCCTGAGTAATTTCTCGAAGAAAGCGGGCGCGGTTTTCGATCGGGCCACCATAGGCGTCCGTGCGCTTGTTCGTACCGTCCTGCAGAAACTGATCGGGCAGATAGCCGTTGGCGCCGTGGATTTCCACGCCGTCGAATCCTGCCTGAAGGGCGCGTGCTGCGGCTTGACGGTAGGCGTCGATCAGGGGCGGGATTTCATCAAGTTCCAGAGCGCGGGGCATGTCATAGGGGACTGTGCCATTGAGCGTCCATGCCGTGCCGTCCGCTCTGATGGCGGATGGAGCAAGAGGCGCTACGCCGCCGGGTTGAAGACTGCGCGCGGACTGACGACCGACATGCCAGAGTTGCAGGAACATGCGTCCCCCTTTGGCGTGAACGGCATCCGTGATGCGTTTCCAGCCGGGGATCTGTGCGTCATCGTAAATTCCGGCGGCCCGTTCAAAGCCATATCCCGTCAGGGCAACCGGAGAGGCCTCAGAAATGAGCAGACCGCCCCGCGTTGCGCGCTGAGTATAGTATTCGAGCATCAGGTCGTTGGGCAGATTGCCGATGCTGGAACGCATTCTGGTCAGGGGCGCCATGACAATGCGGTGTTGAAGCCGCATAGAGCCTACGAATTTCGGGGAAAAGAGAAGATTGGTCATGGGAAACAATCCTGTGTGAAACGCGCCATCCGCGGCGTACTTCAGAGGATGGAGATTTCCGTATTGGATTGGCAGTCGTCATTTCAGTATAGATAGAATTCCATAGCGGAATAATAAAATGGATCGTCTTCAAGCCATGACCGTTTTCGTACGGGTCGTTGAAAGTGGCTCTTTTTCTGCGGCGGCGCGGCTGATGCATCTCGGGCAGCCTGCGGTCTCAAAGGCCGTTGCGCAGCTTGAGCGTCAGTTGGGCGTACAGCTTCTGCTTCGCTCTGCGCATGGTCTGACTCCGACAAATGCGGGACAGCGCTATTTCGAGCGCGTGGCTCGGATCGTGTCCGATGCGGAGGACGCCGATGCCGCGGCGCGTGACAGTACGCTCAGTTTGCAGGGCAGGCTCCGGGTTGCGGTTCCGACAACCTTTGGGCGGATTCAGATTGTGCCCCGACTTGGGGATTTTCTGAAGGAGCACCCCCGGCTGAAAATGGATATCGAACTTGATGACCGGCGTGTGGATCTGGTGGCGGAAGGCATTGATGTTGCCATTCGCGTAGGGCCTCTGAACGACAGCACGATGATTGCCAAACGTCTTGCGAGAGGGCGGCGTTCCGTTCTTGCAACGCCTCGGTATCTGGAACAGTCCCTGGCTCTGGAAACACCGGAAGACCTTGCTCTCCATCAGGCTGTCACCTATGCGCGGGATGATGGGGGGAGATATGTCTTCCACCAGCAGGGAAAAGACGTAAGTGCAACACTGAGCCCGCGTCTGAACCTGAGTGCGGCCGAAGGAATCCGGGCCGCCGTGCTTGCGGATCTGGGTCTGACCATTGCGGCGGACTGGATGTTCCTGCCGGAACTGGAATGCGGAACGGTGGTCCGCTGCCTGACGAACTGGTCTTTGCCGCCTGTTGATCTGTGGGTCGTCTATCCTTCTGGCAGGCTGACGAGTGCCAAGGCGCGGGCTTTTTCGGATTTCGTTGCCGGAGTGGTCGGAGAACTGGAAACAGTGTCGCGCTCGATGTGCTAGATCCGAAATCACATCCCTCTCTTCCCGAGCAGGCTCCAGCACTGGACGCAACATGTCTGATACGGCGCGTTACGAGTATTTTCTGTTTCTTCTGACTGTCATCCTGATTCTTGAACTGTTATCGCGGAAACTGAAGCTCCCTCCTGCGGCAGCATTCATTCTGGGCGGTACGGGACTCGCTCTTTCGCCCTGGTCACCTGAAGTCACGATCGACCCCGAACTGGTCATGGTTGTCTTTCTTCCCCCCCTGCTGATGAGCAGTGCATGGTTTACGGCCTGGCGGGAGTTCCGGAAAAATCTGTCCGGTATTCTGCTTCTGGCTGTTGGCACTACAACGTTCACGACCGCAGCCGTAGGTGTGGCGGCGCATTTCGTGGTTCCCGCCCTTCCATGGGCCGCGTGCTTCACGCTAGGCGCGATCGTTTCTCCGCCCGATGCCGTTGCAGCCGAAGCGGCTCTGGAGCGCCTGTCGTTACCCGGTCGGGTCACGTCACTGCTTCAGGGGGAGAGCCTGCTGAATGATGCGACTGGGCTGGTTCTGTTCCGCTTTGGGGTTGTCGCTGCTCTGACAGGAATTTTCCGTCCGCTTCAGGCCCTGACAACATTCTGTGTCGTCTCTGTTGGCGGGGTGCTGATTGGTCTTGTCGTCGGGTTTCTTGGGTTGTTTGTCATCCGTCGGTTGCGCGACAGTGACATGGTTATCATTACGACGGTCCTTCTGGCGGAAGTGTCCTATATCGGTGCGGACCATCTCCATGTTTCGGGTGTTCTGGCCACCGTCGCTACGGGACTGGTTCTGGGCTGGCATCAGCACAGGGATTTTGATGCGGAAACACGCCTGCAGTCTCATGCGTTCTGGAAAGTGCTCGTCTTTCTGTTGGAATCCGTTCTGTTCATTCTGATCGGGCTATCCCTTCGGGGTGTTCTGGGCCGTCTTCGAGGCACACCTGATATTCTGCACCATCTCGTCTATCCCGTCGGGATCGTACTGGTGGCGATGGTCCTGTCCCGGTTTGTGTGGCTTTTCGCGTCGGACGGAATTGTCAGTCTGTTGCGTCGGCGCTGGCCGGAACGGTTCGCGCGTCCCTCTGTGGCCATTTCAACGATTATGGGATGGGCGGCCATGCGAGGGGTCGTGACCCTGACGGCGGCCCTGTCACTTCCGGAAGGGTTTCCCGGACGTGATCTGGCGCTGGCCTGTGCCTTTGCCTCCATTCTGGTCACCGTTCTGGTTCAGGGGACGACACTGGCGCCTCTGATCGGGTTGCTCAGGATCAACGGGGCGTCAGAACTACGTGTTATCCAGTCAGATGAAAACCGAGCCTGGATTGCGGTTGCCGAGGCGCAGCTTCGTGCCATTGAAGAGGCGTCCCGTCTTCCGGACGGGAGCGAGCGCCATCCGCGTCTTCTGGAACAATATCGCTATCGCCTGCATGTGACACGTCAGTATGCAGAGGATACCGCGACGCATCGCCCTGAGGAAATTGCCCATTATGAAGCCGTTCTGAAGGCCATCGGAGCGGGCCGGGAGGAAATTCTGCGCCTGCATCATGCAGGGCAGATCCATGACCGGGTTCTGCGGGAAATGGAACAGGCCATGGATATGCAGGAAATCGAGGCAACTGGTCATTTGGGGGCTTCGGAGGAAGCGATTGCGTAAAAACAGGAAACAATGTGTTTCTGTTGTTTTTATTTATTGCCCGGTAATTCTCACTTAGTTTTCTGGTCAACAAGGATGCACGACAGGTTCTTTCAGGCCCTGTCTCTCCGTCCCTGCCTCTTCATTCTGACCAGAGAACCCGACATGAAATCCTCTTTCTTTCTGCTTTCCCTCACCGCCCTGACATTTGCATCCGTCATTCCGCATCCGGCAGGAGCTCAGGTCGTCACGGCCCCGGAACAGGTGCAGTCCGGCACCTATGACGTTGAGCCCAGCCATACTCAGGTTGGCTTTTCCGTTCTGCATTTTGGTTTCACGAACTATCAGGGCGTCTTTTCGGACGTTTCCGGCACACTGGACCTCAATGATAAAAACCCGGCCGCATCCCATCTTTCCGTGAGCATTCCGGTTGGATCGATTCAGACGACCAGCGCCAAGCTGACCGAAGAACTCAAGGGCGATCAGTGGTTCAATGCGGCGCAGTATCCGAACGCCACGTTTGAATCCACCTCCGTCCGCCGCACGGGCAAAGCCAATGCCATCGTCACCGGCAATCTGACGCTCCATGGTGTTACGAAGCCTGAGACGCTGAAGGTTCATTTCATCGGCGCAGGTGTGAACGCGCTCGACAAGAAATACACAGCCGGTTTTGAAGCCACAGGCACCATCAAGCGCAGCGATTTCGGCGTGAAGATGTATGTCCCGTATGTCAGCGATGCCGTGCAGCTGCGGATTGCTGGCGCTTTCGAAAAGCAGGGCTGAGTTCATGACAGCGCCCGCAAAGCAGAGCCGCGGGATCACGCGATATACGGGCGTGGCGATCCTCCTTCACTGGTTGATCGCTGCGGGAATCCTGACCCTGATTGTCATGGGGCTGGTCATGGATCATCTGTCCCTCGATCCAATGCGTGTTTTTCAGCTGTACCAGCTTCACAAGTCGATCGGTATTACGGTCATGGTCCTCATTGCGCTGCGGATTGTCTGGCGCCTGACGCACAGGCCGCCAGAGCTTCCCAGTGACATGAAGGGACTCGAGCGCATGGCGGCCCATCTGACACATGCTGCTCTGTACGGCGTGCAAATATTCATGCCGCTGAGCGGATGGGCCATGGTGTCAGTGTCCGCTCTGGGGATCCCAACCCTTCTATACGGCACCATCCTCTGGCCCGATCTGCCAGTGCTTTCGACGTTGCAGAACAAGGTCCCCGTCGAAGCCGCACTGAAAACCGTTCATCATTGGGGCGGCTGGTTTCTGCTGGCGTTGATTGTTCTGCACATCGCCGCTGCCCTGCGTCACCATTTCGTTTTGAACGATAACATTCTGCGACAGATGCTTCCTGCCATTGGCAGAAAATCTCTTCCCAGACACGGAGACTGACATCGTGGCTTTCCTTAAAAAAGCAGCCTTTTCAGCGTTCGCCATGAGCGTTCTGGCCGCAACACCTGTTCTCGCCGCAGACTGGACGATTGATCCGGCTCACAGCACGATCGGTTTTTCGGGAACACAGACCGGAAATGCCTTTACGGGACATTTCGGAAAATTCGACGGAACCATCTCTTTCGACCCGGCTCATCCCGAAGATGGACATGCGAAAATCACGATCGATGTTGCAAGCGCCACAACAGCGGACAAACAGCGTGATGGGGCCATGCCGGGCAGTGACTGGTTTAATGTGGCCAACTTCCCGACTGCGACATTTGAAGCCCGCAGCTTCCGGGCCAAAGGCGGCAATGCATACGAAGCTGTTGGGACGCTGACAATTCGTAGTGTCAGCCGGCCCGAAACCCTACCTTTCACACTCGACATCAGTGGCCAGACAGCTCACGCCAAAGGCCATCTTGATCTGATCCGCTCCACCTTCGGCATTGGTCAGGGCCCGTGGGCTACTGGGCAGTGGGTTGCGCTTGAAGTGGGTGTAAACATCGATGTTACCGCAAACCAGACGTCTGGGTCATCGCCGCATCAGTAACAGAATTCATTGCTGCGTCCTTCGGCTGACGGAATGGACGCGGCCTTTTCAATAAAAATATGGAAACATAATATTTATATCATTTCCATTTATTGGAAAATAAAGCGCCGGTAAAACAGACATCAACAGCCCCGAAGAGCAGTCCTGCAAGCTTCCGGCTGAATGTCAGATGCTTTCAAACACGAAAGACAAACCGATGAACATGTCCTTTCCACGCGATCAGGTTCTTCTCGCCTCACGCATCCTTCTGGCCCTTTTGTTCGTTTTGATGGGATGGAGCAAACTGACGGGCTTTGAAGGAACCGTAGGATATATGACCAGCACAGGTGCCCCGGTTCCAACAGTGTCCGCTATTATCGCCATCACGACCGAACTCGGTATCGGACTGGCTCTTGTCGCCGGTTTCCTAACGACGCCGCTTTCCATTCTTCTGGCTGTCTATACGATCGTCACCGCGTTCATCGGGCATCATTACTGGACGTTTGATGGTATGGTCCGTTACGATATGTGGATCCATTTTTACAAGAATTTCAGTATTGCAGGCGGCCTTCTCGCCCTTGCTGCTTCAGGGGCCGGTCGTTTCTCTGTGGACGCCTTGCGTCGATAAGTCCGCAATCTTTCTGGCCAAACCTCATGCGGTCGTGTTGGCCCAGGGCGGGTGTTCAAACGCCGAGACCAGATGGTCCATCAAGGCGTTGACCCGGAAAGGACGGAGCGTACTGCTGGATGTCACGAGATAAAGCGCAATGCTTGCGGCATCCCAGTCCGGCAGGATCTGTTCAAACCGACCATCCTGCATGCCATCCCAGACCATGAATTCGGGAAACAAACCAAACCCCAGATGCGCTTTCAGGGCCGGCAGAAAAGCCTCTGCATTATCTGCCCGAAAGCGCGAAGCCTGAGACAGCACATAGTCCTCACCGGTTTTTGTGGAGGTCAGGCGCAATGTACCGGGGGCGGACGTATTTGTATAAACGAAGCTTTTCTGCCCTTCGAGATCACGCGGATGCGTCGGACGTCCGATACGATCCAGATACTCCGGCGTTGCGACCAGAAGGAGGCGGACGCCACAAAGATGCCGGGCGCGCAGAGAAGAATCGGCCAGAGATGCAATCCTCAAAGCCAGATCGTAACCTTCAGCCACGAGATCAACGAGGGAATCACTAAAGTCCACGGTGATGTCGATATCCGGATATTTCTCCAAAAAGGCCGGAAGAGCGGGGGAAAGATGTCTGATTCCAAACGTCATGGGAGCAGCAACCCGAATCAGGCCTGAAGGACGATGAGTGCCTCCACGGGCTTCGCTTTCAGCAGCTTCTGCTTCAGCAAGAATCCGGTTCGCATGCCCCAGCAGCATACGACCTGTCTCCGTCACGGACATCTGTCGCGAATTCCGGCTGAACAACGCCACACCTAGAGACTGCTCCAGACGACTGACAGCTTTCGAAATCGTCGGTTTGGAAAGCTGAAGCTCTTCGGCTGCCCGTACGAAAGAACCGCGTTCAGCCACTTTGGCGAAAATGGCCCAGGCTTCGAAATCCGGTAACCTCATATCAACAATCCCTGACACCAGCAGTTCGCCACACGCTGCCGGTTTCTGAGCATGTCACGGAGGAAATCTCACAAAACCCACCTTGGAAATAATCGCAGGCTTTTTAGTCGACTGCAATGTGCCCTTTCAAAGCCTCAGATCCGAAAGACCCGGATGATCATCCGGCCGTCTTCCTTGTGGCCAATGAAACAGCCGAGCACCGGCTTCAATCGGCAAATCATTGATCGCGGCAAAACGCCGTTTCATCAGACCGTTTTCATCGAACTCCCAGTTTTCGTTGCCGTAAGACCGGAACCACTGTCCCTCGGCATTATGCCACTCATAGGCAAAGCGTACTGCTATCCTGTTCCCCCAAAACGCCCAGACTTCTTTGATAAGCCGATACTCATGCTCACATGCCCATTTGTGAGTCAGGAAAGAGACGATCTCTTCTCTCCCTTGTACGAATACCTCCCGATTGCGCCACTGACTGTCAGGACTATACGCAAGCGCGACTTTTTGCGGGTTACGACTATTCCACGCATCTTCGGCCAACCGTGTCTTAAGCGCGGCGGTCTCGGCATTGAAAGGCGGCAGTGGCGGACGAGACATAATAAATCTCCGGTTCCAAAAACTTGTGGAAAAACGGCTGCAGCTTCCACCGCCTCAGGCCATGCGTCGAGACCCCAACGTCAAACAGTCTTAATGTGCAGTCCGTTTGGAAAGCACACCGTCTTTCACCCGTGATCCGATGGTCGCATCGATTTTCGACCAGTATTCGAACACTCGCGACAGGACGGGTTCTTCAACGCCCTGCAACACATGGCCGACAATATTATTCACAAGTCGGTCGCGCGCCGCATCGTCCATAACGTGGTTAATCAGAGCATTGGCCTGACTGAAATCATTATCGTCCGGACGCAATGTATAAGCCGCACGCACGAAGTCGCCATCTGCCGCCCAGACCGCACTTTCCGGAAAGCGCTGCGCGTCGGCAACGGGACCACCCTTTGAGTTCGGAACATATACCGGATCGCGTGCCTCGCGCATCCGCATCGCCCCTCCCTTGATATAGCCGTGAACAGGACATTTCGGCGCGTTGACCGGGATCTGTTTGTAGTTCACGCCCAGCCGTGCCCGATGTGCATCCGCATAGGCGAACGAACGCCCCAGCAGCATCTTGTCAGGGGACAGTCCGGTTCCCGACACGAAATTATTCGGCTCGAACGCGAGTTGTTCGATCTGGGAGTGAAAATCCGTCGGATTGCGGTCTAATGTCAGTTTGCCGACCTCAATCAGGGGATATTCGCCCTGCGGCCAGACCTTGGTCAGATCGAACGGATTAATGTGATAGGTCTTGGCCTCTTCATACGGCATGATTTGCATCTTGAGCGTCCAGCTCGGATGCTCACCACGTTTGATCGCCGTATGAAGATCGCGCCGGTGATAATCGGCGTCAGTGCCTGCAAGCTGACCTGCCTGCTCCTGCGTCAGACACTTGATGCCCTGATCGGTTTTGAAGTGATATTTGACCCAGAAGCGCTCTCCGGTCGCATTCACCCACAAATAGGTATGACTGGAAAACCCGTCCATATGACGCCAGCTAGCCGGAATGCCGCGGTCACCCATCAGCCACGTTACCTGATGCGCGGTCTCTGGGCTCAGAGTCCAGAAATCCCACTGCATGTCGTTATCGCGCAAACCATTATCGACGCGGCGTTTCTGCGAGTGAATAAAGTGCTGAAACTTGAGGGGATCGCGCACGAAGAAGACCGGCGTGTTATTGCCGACCATATCGAAATTGCCATCTTCAGTATAAAATTTCAGAGCAAAACCGCGGGGATCGCGCCATGTGTCCGGACTTCCAGCTTCGCCGGCAACTGTTGAAAATCGCGCTACAACTTCAGTCACCACACCAAGCTGAAGAAATTTCGCCGAGGTATATCGGCTGACGTCTTGGGTAACTTCAAACCGGCCAAACGCGCCACTTCCCTTAGCATGCGGCTGGCGATCCGGGATCATCTCGCGATTAAACGCCGCCATCTGTTCAATCAGATAGTGGTCGTGCAACAGGATCGGACCATCCGCACCAACTGTCAGAGAATATTCGTCACTGGAGACAGCGATACCCGATTCAGTCGTATGAATTGTTTTCGTCTCATCCGTCATAACCATCTCCTTCGAACGCTTTCTGAATATGAACCGCAAACACCGACACAGCTCGTCAAATGCCATCTGAAAGATGACATCTGACCCAATATTCAGACACTACGCACAGCCATGCAAAGTGGTTCCAGCCATTAGAGACAAACACGCCTCTAACAATATCATGATTATCCGCGTTAATTGCTGCATAATCCCGATAAATACTCCGTATTCCAGGCAGACGCACAAAAGCCCCAGCCCGTTTCCGGGTTAGGGTTTATGATGCGTTCGTATTGCAAGTATCGTTGGTTGCGGGGGCAGGATTGCTTCTCAGCTTGCGGCAACCGCAAGTTGAGAGCAAAGCGGGATTAATAGGCTGTTTTAATGAGCTTTTTTCGGCACACGCATGACCTCTTACTGAAATAAATTCCCCCTACCCTCATAAAGCGTAAAGCTTATGCATCCAGAGCTATGTCCGCTTCCGCCTCATCTCAGTCGCACAGTTGCTCCGGTCGCTTTCCGCATAGCGGACGTGACTGACGGACGTACTGCTTTCGGAAGCGGGCGCCGCCGTTCCGCGGCCAAGATTGGTACCTGCATCCTCGCGAATTCGGGATTGAAGCATTGTAGCTTGCAGGCTACACTGCTTTTATGGAGGAAGAAGATGGTTCAGATTCACCCGCAGAAAATTGAGGGCAATTGGATCGCCGGCATGGCGCTCGATTTCCATACCACCAGCAGCATCTATATTGGGGATGACGAATTTGGCCATCCGCGCTTCGAGACAGCGAGGCCTGAGGTCGCCGAACTGCTTTATCGCCTCAAATACAGTAATCACGATCAATCGGCGGTAGCGGGCATTGTTGAGGCGGCGGCTGGCTTCCTCAAACCCTATCACGACAAGTTCGATGTGATCGTGCCGGTCCTGCCCTCGACAGAGCGGGCGGTTCAACCGGTCTATATGCTGGCAGACGGGATCGGCAAAGCAACGGGAAAGCCTGTCGCGCATTGTGTGACGGCGACCCGCGCCACCTCGCAACTCAAGGGAGTCAGCGACCCAGAGGAACGTCAGCGCCTTCTTGATGGGCTGTATGTAGTCGATCCTGCCCAAGTGGCCGGACGGAACGTGCTCCTGTTCGATGATCTTTTCCGGTCGGGCTCAACCATGAACGCGATCGCCGATGCTTTGTTGAAGCAGGGCAAGGTTGCCAGCGTGCGGGCTCTCACCATCACCAAAACGCGGATGAACCGATGACCAATGTTTTTATCGGCGGCTCCCGACAAGTTTCCCGCCTGCCCGCGAATATCAAGGAACGCCTCAACACGATCATCGAGAAGGGACACCGCGTGCTGGTTGGCGACGCTAACGGCGCCGACAAGGCCGTCCAGAAGCATCTCGCGGACGTGCATTATGAGCCGGTGATCGTATTCTGTTCGGGGTTGACGCCGCGCAACAATGTGGGGCGATGGCCGACGCATAATGTTACGCCGCCCAAGGGCGTCAAAGGCTTCCAGTTTTATGCCGCCAAAGACCGCGAGATGGCGCGTGAGGCGGATTTCGGGCTGATGATCTGGGACGGCAAGAGCGCGGGAACGGTGCTGAATGTTCTTCGCTTGGTGAAGGACGACAAGATCGCCGTTCTTGTCAACGTGCCCGAAAAGGCTACGCTTAACATCAAGTCAGCCGATGCTTGGCGTGAATTTGTGCAGGGACTCAGCCCCGAGATGCGCGACGATCTTCGCGAACGCGCGACGGCTGACGAATGGTCATTCAGTAACCCCAGCCCGCAGCTAGGCTTCTCGCTAGACTCAGAGATTCCAGAGTCGGCGTCCACAACCGAGGTCTTGGAAAGCGATTTCGTAAAGGCGATCAATGCTGCCCTTAGTAGCGGGGATGCCGCCCTATTCGTGGATGCGCTGGGGAATGTCGCCAAGGCGCGTGGCATGTCGCAGGTTGCCAAGGAGACGGGTCTTTCGCGAGAGAGCCTTTATCGTTCGCTCGGTTCGGGCGGAAATCCCGAGTTCGGCACTGTGTTGCGCGTCATGACTTCGCTGGGCATGCGTCTGCATGTGGAGTCGGTGCGGCAGGCTTCCGCTCATCAGGCAGGTTAGGCCGCTCCGGCGTCTCTCGACTGGTTCCTTGCTATATCGTACGATAGTATGCGGTAATCGGCGGCAATATCGAGCTATTGAGGGCAATCGGCGGACCAAGTGGGATTAGAACACTTATGCCGAATCAATCGGTTGGTGCTTAACCGCTTCGTGAGTAAATGGCGCCTTCCGGAAAGTTTCATGAGCTATTGGAAAGATCGGAATAGGGTGAAAGCCCCCGCGAGAGTCGTCCATTTGAATGTCCGGTTTACCGATCGCCACACACAAAGCCGACAGACTGTGATGCGGGGGGAAGCGGAATGTCGGTTATGGGACGGCATAGGTCAGAAGCGGTTATACAATGCAGGACCTTCATCCCGTTCCTCGCAGCTTGGTCCGGTAAACTCGTCTACAAGGGCGAGACCGTCAGATTCGACTGGGGTGGAACGAAGGCGGCAATCACGTCGGACTCCACCAGTCGACGCTTCGCAAGGTCGATGTCCTCGCCAACATCGCCAAGCGGACCCAGAACAAGCACCTCCTGACCAACGCCGCATGGTAGGAAATGCAGGGCGGAAGCCTGTGAAACCGCCCTCGATCGGGTCGCCGACAACAAGATTATCGCGCTCGTGATCGCCGTCGTCGGTCCCGTGCTCTACGCCATGATCTGACTTAGCAAGTCAGTTGCTCGCAGTCGGCAGGTCGAGGTACAGCCGCTCGGGCATCTCTCGCCAGAAGTCGCGGATTGCATCCGCAAACTGCTCCAACTGCCCATCAGTCACGATCAGCCATTCATGATCGAGACCGAAGGTCGTGCCCTTCGGCATCCATTGCCGGATCGGGTCACAGACATATTCCCCGTAACGCTTGACAAGCTGGTTGAGGCTGCGGCCCTTGCCGTGCTTGTAGACGTTCACGATCAGCTGCATCGCATCGATCTTAGCGTAGCAAGGCAGCGTTTTTACCGGCCAACCGAATTGTTCGAAGACTTTCATGATGTCCGTCACCGACGCCTTCCATATCTCCTTCTCGATCGTGTCGCCATCAAAGTCATGCCGAAGCTCGCGCTCGAGATGTTCGCGCACAGTCTTGTCCCATTGGTGAAACATCCCTGCGAGACCGCCCAGCAGCATCTGCTTGCGCAGGTCCGTCAGAGTCTGATAATGCGCGCTCCCTTTATCGTAGGCCGCCTCAGCGAGGTCGGCCATGTCGATCTCACCATAGCCTAGCGCCTGACTCATCCGCTCATAGGCTTCTTCGGTGTGACGGTCGGCCTGCCCTTCGATATTGTCAAACTGCGACAGAATACGCGATCGCATCTGTCCGACGTAAAATTGGTGGAGCGCAATGTGATGATTCCGCGCCTCATTCCAAAGATATAGTTGAGCACGTCGCATCATCACCTCTCCAGCATCAATTTTGATCTCACAAAACGAGTTCTGGTATAATAATCGGCCACTTCCGCTTTCCCAAACAGGAGGATCCTGTTTGTTCGTCCGAGAAGTAGGCGGTTAGAAACAGTCAGTTATTTGATGTTGCTCGGACGAGCGCCGAGCGATAGCGATTTTGCTAAACTGTGTTTCTACTCCAGCGTCCTTCGCGGTCTCACCTTGCAGGGGGACCTGAGATTAAATCGGAAAATTCCTACTGATCTTCAGAAGCAGAACATGAGTAGGAAGCATAGTTAAAAACCCGTCTATCCGGTCTATATCTTGATTTAGTTATTGCGGAGAGACTTAAATCGTGTTTTACCTTGTTAACCCATTTGGGTGGGCGGCGATCTCCCCTGGAAGAGCGATCGCCGCCGTTTAATCACGAAGTGTAAGGTACTCACATGATCCTAGAATTGTTGCTCGACGGACGATCTGTCGTCAAGGTTGATCTGAACCTACCCCTTCTCGTTCAAACGCTCCAAACTTCAGTTGGGAAAGACGCTAACGCGCGCAGCACGCCCGCGACCTTAGCGCAGATGCGCGACCTTTTATCGCGGATCGACCCTCGTAGCGTCGAATATCTAAAAGCCATTGCTAAAAACACTGACGGGACCATAACGTGGAAAAGTATGCGCCCAATCTTCGGCATTGAGAAAGAAGACGATTGGTCAGCTTACTCTGGGTCATTCGGTAAGGGTATCACCCGTGCGTATCGAAAAATCCTCGGCGATCAGACGGCGAAGCTGGTGTGGTGGAACGAAGCTGACTGGGAGGAAGCAGATTGGAACGACGACATGTGCGCGGTCTTTGTCGACGGCCCAGCTCTCGACGCTCTTCGTGCTGCGATAGGTAATCATTGACCTACCCGTGCAATTTAACATGAGCAGAATTGCTCAGGTGGTGTAGCGCTCCCGCTCATTTGTCGCCCTCTGTCAGAAGTAGACGTTCTCCGTCGTTTTTATGAACGTCTACTTCGTTTCTAGATCGACACATTTAACAATGTCAGCTTTCAGGTAGCTATCATAGTTGTCCGGATGTCCGACATTTAGGCGACTGCCGCCTATATGCTCTTACATCACTGAGCAGACAGGCAGTTCTAAGGAGGAAGCAGAGCATCCGCTAAGCACCTCGTGCACAATACCGGCCTCACCTTGGGCTGGAGGGTAGACGATCGCGGACGGTTCGCTATCGCCCTCAGCCCAAACGACGGGAACACCTGAACGATCTTTAGAAGATTTTCTCGAGAGGATTGTTCTCATATCGTAATCAGAATACCCATGCAGGCTTATTTTGATATTATTCGAAACGGGATGTTGAACTTGATTGGCACTGGAAAAGTAACGCAGCAGATAGCTCTTCCATATATCTATGGGCTGGCGATCTTTCTTTCTGTAATCCTTGCTCACGCTATCGATTTTTTCCTGCATGAATTTGCTCATTCATTCACGGCATGGGAGTTAGGCTGGAAAGATATCCTTTTGCACTGAATTATGGCAAGCCAACCATTGACAACATTCTTATGCAACAGCAGATCGACGAAAACGTTCGTTACGCACCAATATTCGCCGCACATAGCGGAATACAGGGAGCATTAATCGCTGCTGCAGGCCCTCTAATTGCTAACGGTGGAGGTAGTATAATTTGCGGCCACGTTTTGCGCGCCATAGGGAAGCAACCTCTACAGACAGTTTGGAGCCTCACCGGCATGTGGTTATTCACCTGGCTAGCTGCGTTCAATGTCTTCAATGTCTGGAGTTACGCTCCCCTTCGCGCACTGAGCTCGCATGGTGATATGGCGCTCATTGCTGAAGGGTTAGGCGTGCCGAATTGGCTTATTTTCCCCATTGTAACTGGCTTTGCGTTCTGGCTGGCACATTGGTACGTCCAAAATATTTTACCCAACGTTCATGAGCATTTTTCTCATTTCCGTTTTGGAGCAGCGTTCGGAGGAACTGTCCTTGGAACAACAATCCCCTTCTTCTCGATCGTTGGAATGACGGGAAATTATGGTCTTCCATCAGCTCTAATGTGTATCGCGAGCTTATTTCTCTTTACACCCGCCATGCTGGCTATGTTTTACCTATCTCTTGGGCGACGCTGAAAGCGAATATGGACCTATACGATCCAGATCCAGATTTCAGATGCATGTAAGCTGACTGATAGCCGAACAGGCAAAGTCAGTCCCAGCTCGGCCAAAAAACATTATACAGCCTATGTCCGCTATGCGGAAATTTGTTCATCAGTTGATATGTCTGACTTGAAGGCGATTGCTGCCTGCCTGCTCAATGCATAAGCAGACAGGCGGCCCGGAGACGCGAATCCATTAAAAACCCACCATGACATACACCCCTCCCCCGCCTGCCCGTTGATGTTTACTCATCCATCCCATTACTTACGCAAACACCGCCGATTGCCGCATCACGTGATTTTCGCCTTTTCCACGATTGCATGACATCGCCCAATGGCTCCAGGCCTCCCTGGAGAACCACCATGACTACGCGATACAGACCTTCTCTGATCGAAATCATTCTACCTGACGGCGATGTCGATCCACACCTAACGGACGTGAGCGTCCTACGTCTGGCCCGGCTGATCGGTCGGCAGATGGCCCGTGAGGAACACGAACGCCTGAGGCGTCATGGACATCGTGGCAGACGAATATTGAAACTCGCCCGGAAATCGCGATCGTCGGACGATCCGAATTGACTACCGCCCGGAGGGCCACCCCGAGGTAAGCTTTTTCACCATCTCCAACCCGAAAGACACTGCCGGAGTCCTGCCATGATCCGCGTCGCGCTCTATGCCCGCTATTCCTCCGACAACCAGCGCGCGGCGTCGATCGACGACCAGTTCCGCATCTGCCGCGCCCACGCGAAGCGTGAAAAGTGGAAGGTCGTGGATACCTACCATGACGCGGCAATTTCCGGCGCCAGCATGATCCTGCGGCCCGGTATCCAGACTCTTCTTCAGGATGCACGGCGCGGTCATTTCAGCATCGTGCTGGCGGAGGCGCTGGATCGCATCTCCCGTGATCAGGCCGACGTCGCCACCCTGTTCAAACACCTGAAATTCGCCGGTGTGACCATCGTCACACTCTCGGAAGGCGAAATCAGCGAATTGCATGTCGGCCTGAATGGCACGATGAATGCCCTCTTCCTGAAAGATCTGGCGGCCAAGACCCATCGCGGCCTTCAGGGCCGGGTCGAAGCGGGAAAATCCGGCGGCGGCCTCTGCTACGGCTACAAGGTCGTCCGCCAGTTCGACGCCCATGGCGAGCCGATCCGGGGTGGCCGGAAGATCGAGCCGGCCGAAGCCGCCGTGGTCAAACGGGTCTTCCGGGACTTCGCCGCTGGCGTCAGTCCGCGCCTGATCGCACGCACTCTTAACGACGAAGGCGTCCCCGGTCCCCAGGGAAACCCGTGGGTCGACACCACGATCCGGGGTCACGTCCAGCGTGGTACCGGTCTTATCAACAACGAACTCTATATCGGGCGACTGGTCTGGAACCGCCTTCGCTATATGAAAGACCCCAGCACTGGCCGCCGGGTCTCGCGGATGAATCCGGAATCTGAATGGATCATCAAGGATGTGCCGGAACTCCGCATCATTGACGACGATCTGTGGCAGGCGGTCCGACGCAAACAGGCAGAGATTGCGGCCAAATACGCGAACGTCATCACGGCAGTCAGGCAGTCAGGCAGTCAGGCAGTCAGGCAGTCAGGCAGTCGGCCGTGAACCGCCTCAATGGAACGCACCGTCCCAAAGCACTGTTTTCCAGCATGGTGTTCTGTGGTGTCTGTGGCGGCACCTACTCCCTGCGCCAGAAAGACCGTTTTGCCTGCTCGAACCGCGTCGCGCGTCGCGGTTGCACCACGACCGTCACTGTCGGGCGCGAAGAACTGGAGGAACGGGTGCTGACCGGCCTCAAGGAAAGGCTGTTCGCACCGGAGGCTACCGCCGAGGCGATGCGCGCCTATGTCGAGGAAACCAACCGGCTGAACCATGAACGGCGCGCCAGCATCAGCGCCTGGAAAACCGAGCTGGGCAAGATCGAGAAAGGCGTGAAAGGCATTTTCGATGCGATCGAGAATGGTCTTTACGACGAAGGCATCAAGCAACGCCTGGGCGAGCTGCGGCAGCGGGAACAGGAACTCAGGGCCAGCCTGAAAGAAGCGGATGACGACACGCCGGATATCCATCCGCAGGTCGCGGAGATCTTCCGGCAGAAAGTCGAACGCCTCGCCGCCTCCCTCAACGATCCGGAGGACCGGCCGGAAGCGACACAGGCGCTACGGGTGCTGATCGAAAAGATTGTGATCACACCGGGCCGCAAGCGGGGTGAGTCCTTCGCGGTTCTGCACGGCGAACTGGGTCGCATTCTGCGTTTCACCGCGCAGAAAGGCGCTGAAACGACAAAGGCCCGGGCGAATGCCGGGCCTTTGTGGAACTCACTGGTTGCGGGGGTAGGATTTGAACCTACGGCCTTCAGGTTATGAGCCTGACGAGCTACCGGGCTGCTCCACCCCGC
>NZ_JAERLW010000011.1:0-133656 GCF_018256215.1 Gluconobacter sp. Dm-73
TGCGCCAGCGCCATGGTGTTTTGACGCATGATCGTATCGTAACCGTATTGCGGAGAACTGCCATTCTGCTGGAATGGGGAAGAAAACCAGTACACCGTGATGTTGTTCTGCTTGGCCCAGATGACCTGACCTGCCGAAAAACGCAGATACTCGTCGGGGAGATATGGCGCACGGAATGCCCCGACATTCTGGCCGCCGTTAATGTCTCCCATGAGCATGGACGGCGGGTCATCTATGGAGAGCGCCCCTACGGATTTATAGAACACCCGGTCATTGGCGTAATAGGGATCCTGAGCGAACTCAACCAGCGGATCATAAGATGAAGCGTGACGGCCGGGGTTGTAACCGACCATCATGAACGGGACCACCTGTTTGACGGAGGGCAGCGACTTCTGAACATCTGCGACGGCCGTTTCAGCCAGAGCCGTGTAGGTCGTCGAGTGGTTATCCGTCGCCGTCGCAGCCTCTATGGTCGCATTGAAACCGATATCCATGAACGCAATCTGCGGCCTGTAACCAAGCGCCCAGAGCGTCTTCACCTGTTTTCCGCCCGGGAGTGTGACAGTGTCGGAGTTGGGCTTGTAAAAAATGGCATCGCTGATCAGCTGGCCTTCTGGTGTGGGCGTGTAATCCGTGGTGGGCACATTCGGTGTGATGTAGGGACTCATCCCGATCTCAATGGCTTCAGGCCCTGCGGCTGCCGACTGGGCAATAAACGCCTGGACATCNTCTGCTTCAGGTGTCGTGGAGGCAATATCCCCAGCGCCATCTTTCCAGCCAAGCGACAGCATGGTCGCGGCCCCTGAGTTGAGCCAGTAGGCCACGCTGCGTGTATCGGCGAGTTTGGGAAAATTCGAGATTTTGAGAAGGCCCTGAATATTGGTCGTGGTGGTCATCAGCCCGGCCACAGGTGACGGGCTGCAAAGCCTGGTCCCCAACACATAATTCGTGTCGATATCGGACATCTGTAACGGTCCGGTCGTCAGGACGCGCTGATTGATAACCGGGTTTTGCAGTCGGCCATTCTGGGTGTCTGCCTTCTTCCCCAGCCAGAACGCAACCGAGTTATCATTCCCAGCGGAAAGCACGATATCCCTGATATTTCCTGTCTGGGTGTAGGATTTCCATAACGGCATGCTCTGGGCAAAGGTTGAGCAAGGGGCCAGCATCGCCCCGGCCAGAAGCAGCGGAAACAGTCGTGTTTTCGCGGCTACGGTCATCCCGATCCGTAAGGCTGATGTAAAATTCAAGGTCATCAGACGTCCGCGCCTTTCAGTTTCATGGGTGTTCTCAGGCCAAGGAAGACAGCGCGCTCCAGGCTGCGACGGGTTTTCAGTCCATCCAGTTCGACCAGATGACCCTGCACGGTTGCTTTGTCCCAGCGCAGCAGCTCGTCTGCCGCGCCGGCATAATCTCCAGCATTCAGCTTGCGCAGGAGGGTCGAGCTTTCGACGGCAGCGGTTCCGACATTGTATTGCCAGGACAGCAGGGCGGCGCGCTGAACGTCCGACAGCGACACCTGAACCAGGCGGGACAGCGCTGCATCGAGACCTGTCACCGTCCGGAGCAGAAGACTGTCAGCAGTTGCCCGATCAATGGGAGGGGTCCGGGCCGTGACTGGCTGTCCGTTGGCCAGCCAGCGACTGCCATACCCGATCGTCCAGTATCCGGCCGGACAGACATAGGGCGTGGCGCAAAAGCCCTCGAACCCCGGTCGCCGCAGCAGCGCCGTGGCCAGAACAATGGCGGTTTCATTCATGGGGATTGTCCATAAAAAAAGCCGCCCGGTTAGGCGGCTTTGGGAGGGGAGTTTGAGTCGGAGGTCGGCTCACGCCTCCTCTCAGAAGTTCGAGCGGTTATGGTGGTCTCCCGAAATACGACATTCTTCGACAAGCAGCGAAAGATCGAGCTTGAGACGAAGCTGTCCTTCATAGGTCGACGGAGAATGATGACTTTTGATAGGAATATGCAAAGTGGCATTCCACTACGCTAGTCCCAGAACTACCCTCAACCTCTGAATTAAAGTATGTCATCAATTTGGCATGATGTGCCGAGTGTAAAGAGATTGATGTCAGAAAGGTTATAGAATGCCTCGCGTTGTGCCATCGCAGATTGTAGAATTTATCGAGAATACGTCTGCCAAGAAGATCAATATTAAATATGATGCATATCATAAAGAACCAAAAGAAGCCGCTGAATTAAGTACTATATCTTCGCTTATATCGCAGATTCCATCAGAACTTATTTGTATTAGTCAAATAGACTACTGTAACCTTATCTTGTCTGATGCTGCTATTAAAAATTATATTGAGAGATTTAATAATGGATCATTTATTGGTCTTGAATTTCCAGCAATTGACGGTAAAAATTGTGTAGTTATTATTCTACAAATTCTTAAAAAATGCCCGGACGCAGTACCTGTTCCGTCGACAACAGAATTAACATTCATGGACGACGAACTGCTCGCGTCTAGCATCAGGTTGGATCTTTCGAGTGCTGCATCAGCTCTTCATAACGCAGAATGGAAAGCGTCGACCGTGCTCGCAGGATCAGTGTGCGAGGCGTTACTCCTCTGGGCTATCTTACATGCGGACGGTCTGGCCAATTTATCTGAAAAGCCACCTCAACAACCTGCTCATTGGAGCGCTGAGGAATATGGTAAAGTTGCAACTTCGCTTAATTTGATTACTAGCGGGACCCATAGAATTTTTGAAGAAGCCAAGAAGTTTCGACATCTAATTCATCCTGGCCGTTCCTACAGGAAGAATCAGACTTGCGATCGTGCTACCGCCTTGACGGCGCTCTCCGCAGCAGAGTGTATTGTACGAGATCTCCGTGCCTCGATCCTTGCAGGAAGAATCGACACTTTAAATGCATTGCCGGAAGATTAGTCGGATCGGGATCCGCTCTAGTAAACTATGATGATGTTTAGTGAATTTATAGTTTTTTCGATCGATACTGGACGCGCCGCTTTCCCCCCACTTATGATCTCATTTCCCGATCGAGACGACAAGATGCACGACCCCGGATCCAAGGATCGAAGTCAGCAGGGTGATGGCGGCCGTGACCACGGCCCGTGCGCCAAACAGACGGTCGAGCTTGCCGTTGATCTGGCGGTTGCTGCTCTCCATTGATTTCGCCAGAGCCTCAATCTCACTGCGCAGCGACGCGATTTCTTGACGCATCTCTGCCCGCAGATCGGACTGGCTGTTGCCAACGCTGGAGAGCTGGGTCTCTAACGTCAGGCATCGATCTTCGAGAACGCGGATCCGCTCTTCGGCAGACAGAGCAGCAGGCAGGCTTGCGACCATGGTGGCCGTCTGGGAGTCAGGCATCGTTTTTCCATAAAAAAAGCCACCCTGAAGGCGGCGGACAGAAGAATGCAGAAGGGCAGGAGGCCGCTTATTTCGGACCCTTGGCGATGTAGGTGATGTCCGTCGTCCCGCCGTTGTTGATGTGCAGCGAGAAGCCGGTCTTGTCCGGCGCATAGGCGTGGCAGTTCACGTCACCATTCCCGAAGTTCTGGGCCATGACCTTCGGCGTATCTGAGAACGGCACCGCGAAGGTCACGCGACCACCAGATGCGATGCCTGTTGCAACGTCCATGACGATTTTCTCTCCGGGATCCGTCGGCAGGTTGTCGATGAACGCGAAGTCGTGGCCGTTCCAGCTGATGGAACTGCTGCTGACACTGAGCACCGGCGTCGTCCCGGAGTAGAGAACGAAATTCCCGTCGCCCTGGAACTGAGCCCGCATGGCGCCATAATTGACCGTCATGCGGGTGGCCGTTCCATCGATGATGTCCAGCTTGTTGCCGTTCGCATTGTTCGCGGCCGCCAGAGCAGAATTTGCCGTCCCCTGGGCCGAGTTGGCGGAGGACAGCGCCGTGTTGACCTGAACCGTGGTCGCATAGTTCTGGCTAACCCAGGACTGAAACGCCGCATTCCCGAGATCCGTCTGATCCACGGCAATGCCAAGGCCTGAACCATCCGTGCGCCAGCCGACATAGATCTGGTTTGCGCCGAAGTTGCTGAAGCCCCAGCTCTGTTTGACGAACTTGTTCCTGGCATCCGATGCCCCGACAGCCTGATTGCTGCCCCAGTCCGCGACATCCGGGACCAGCAGTTCGGAAAGCACCGACAGCGATTTGAGGCTCACGGCCCCGTCTTCATCCAGCTGGACCAGGAACTCGGCCGGGATCTCGTTATAGACCTGCACCCCTCCGGAGAAGCGCATCAGGTCCGTGCCGTTCTGGGTGTTGCCGATCACCCGGCTGCGGACCAGCGTACAGGGATTGGCGATCGTGAGCGTTCCCACGCCCCATTCGGCCTGCGTTCCGTCATCCGCAAAGTAGAAGACCCGGCCACCATTCGGGAACGCCTGGGAGAACGCTCTGCGGTCGGCAGCCGCGCCGTTCAGTACGAAGTCCCCGACACCCGGACCGCTGGCGGTCTCCAGGACAAAATTGGCCAGCATGGTCATCACAGTCGCTCCGTCAGGGTGAAGGTCCAGCTCCGCCGATCGGCAGGGCCGTAAGGATTGCCAATGTCGCCGCCGCTCAGGCGACCGAAGAGGGCTTCTTCCTGAGACGTGGCCCCCGGATCCGGGAGGAAGAGAATATTCTCCCCAGATGCCGCGACCCGCTGGATCTCCCGCAGGATCGCGGTCTCCGCCGCGCCATAGGACTGATGCGCGATCGAGGCCTTTCTCTGGATCCAGCGCATCTGCGGAAACTCTGCGCCAGACAGCGCCGTCACCTCATCGACCCCGAGATTGAACCCCGAGCTGCTGTCGGTGGAGAAGTTGCGCACCGGCTGCCAGAGCGGCCCGACATAGGCCAGAGGCACCGAGAGATACCCGTCCGGATTGCCCGGATCCGCGATCGTAATCGCCACAACATCGCAGGACAGTTCTGCCGGCAGAACACAGACCGCCTGACCCGCCACGACCGTCATGGGCTGGGTCGTATCATGCAGGACGTTGCCGGCGCTGCTGACGACGATCCGCCAGCTGGCCTGTGCTGTCAGGTTCGTGCGATGCACGGAGATGACCCGGACGCTCCCGCGCTGCGCCAGCGCCACCGTCAGCGTGGCGGTCGTGGCAGCCGTCCGCCAGGCATAGGCCGGATTTCCCTGTGGGGAGGTCAGGTTGCTGACAGGCAGCGCGTCTGCGGCGCTATCGGCCGACAGGGCGGCGGAAAGCACGGCGTTCTGATAGCCAAGTCCACAGTTTTCCATGAAGTCTCACAAGAGGTTGGGTCCGAAATCTCCGAAAGGGATGCCGTCCGGGATGTTCCACAGGGTCAGAATCTGAAGTGTCGCCGTCGCATCACCGGCCCGGACATGTTCTGCGACGACAACCCCCAGGCAGGAATTGGCCAGCCCTGGGACAGGGGCTCGCATGGTCACCGTGTCGCCAAGGTCGACCTGACAGCTCAGTTCCAGAGGGATGGTGACGGCCCAGAGTGTGCGGTGCGCACCCCACAGGCTGCCATGGAGATCCGCGACAGTCTGGGCATCCTGCGACGCCGCCAGCGCGGTGACGATCGGCGTCGGATCGTTTGGAACCCGCCAGCGCATCCGCAGGCTCGCGTCGGACCAGACAGCATTGCGGTCTGCTATCGCGATCAGGGCCTTCCGGTCGGCCGGAGCCTGCGGGTGCAGACCCGAGCCTGCCGTCTGGACCGTGAAATTATGCTGCCAGCCCATGCGCCAGCGCCATGTCGGCGGGCTGAGCGAGGCATCCAGAGAAACGGACTGGATGTCAGTGATGACACTCGTATCAAGCGTCAGGGTCGCGGAGGTGAGATCATCGGTTGCTGCCAGAAGAACAGGACGCAGCGTGCCCGAGCGCGTTGGCACGATCGAGAGCGCCAGGCCCGAGAGCAGCGTCCGGACCACATCCTGTCCCGTAACCGTTTCTGTTCCATCCCAGAACCATCCCGCCCGCCAGGGAGCAAGCGGGCTCTGCGCTGGCCACTGGACGTCGATATAGGCTTCCGGAAGAATGAAGTCCTCCAGGAGCATCGTGCGCAGGATGTCCAGAACGTTCTGCGGCGCGGCCCCCGAGGGAAATGATCCGACCGCATCCACGGTGATACCGTAGACGGGGCGTGTTCCCAGCCGGATCCATGTTCCGGTTCCCCCTCTCTGGATCTGGTAGGTGCCAGGATCAGGAGACTGGGCATAGAGATCCGCGACCAGTCCGCTAAAGGCGATGCCACCGGCGAACCCGCCTTCATAGAGCGCGGAGATTTCGGCTGATGCATCACTGACCTGATAGACATAATTGACCGCATCGATCAGGACGGGTGTGATGTTGCAGGCTGTTCCCCGCAGGGTCGGCATGACGCGGCCGGAAACGTTGGCATCCCCGTCCAGACGACCCGTGCCACCATAAATCCGGCCCGTCATGGTGACATCGAGCCAGGAGAGAACCCCGAGCAGCGGAATGGTCAGGGTCCGCCGACCGGCCTGCCAGAGCGTGCCCAGACCGGCAAAGACCGGCTGAAGATCCGCACGCTTGGGATCCCGCCAGATCCCCCGGTCCCGATCGAGCGTCTTGCGCCCGCTCAGGATCCTCACTGGCAGATGGTCGTTCGTGCGGCTGGCGACGAGCGCATCAAGAGAGCCGTCATTGATCAGCGTGACCGATCCGAATGACGACGTGCCCCCGAGGGCGTCCGAGGTCAGGGAAATGCCGCGGTCCAGATCAAACGCCTGGGTGACGATTGGGACATAGGGGACATGGTTTTCATCAACATACCCCATGTCGGAAAAGCGCAGGGTCTCGACCGTCTCCAGCGACCCTGCGTTCCGCCGCAGCGTTCCGCGAGGCCGGCTGCCATGGGCCGGAAGATCATCGACCTGGACAGCCAGGGTATCGACCAGGTCGATCTCGACTGCCCGGATCACTGTCATGTCATGCTGCCTTTCCGGTGGTGGATTTCATGCTCTGCATGCGGAATTCCGCCAACAACTTGGTCATGAGTGCGACCATCTGCTGCTGCCCTTCACTGATGGTGTCGGTGGTCGACTTCAGCGCCTCTTTCAGGACGGAGGCCGTCAGATCGTCCGTGCCGATGCTGCCCAGGCTCTGAAGCGCCTGCATGACGCGGGCATAGTCCTGGGCATAGGCCGTGCCCGACCCGTTGAAGGTCTTGCTCTGAGCCAGCAGGGTCTGCATGTCGCCCTGCATCGCCTGAAGCGCCGTGAAGCTGCCGCCCTGGGCAGCCGTCAGATCGGTCGTGAAGTTGTCATTCGCGACCTTGTACTGATCGGCGGCCGACAGCGGAGAGGCATCCGACGTGGCCAGACCCGCGCCGTAGGTCTCCAGGCTGGACATGACGCTTTCAGCACTTTGCAGCGCCTGATCATTGTACTGCTGCTGGATTTTCAGGCGCTCGGCCGAGAGGGTCTTTTCGAGGTCGGCCGACTGGCTGATATATTCCTTCTGGGACGTGTAGGCGTCCCCGAGGAAATTCTTCCAGTTGTCCGCCAGCTGCTGGCGCTGCTGATCCGCGCTGATATCGAAGTTCGTCAGCGCGGCCCCTTCATCATTCCCCGTAGCCGTCTGGTACCGCGCCTGAACCGACAGATCGCTCTGCCGCAGCGTGTCCAGCTGGGAGGCGAAGCCCTGATCGTAAAGCGACTGGTACTTCGCATTCAGCTGGGTGCCATCCAGTCCGTACTGATTGGCCTGCGAGGCGGCTGCCTCATAGGTCTGTTTCAGCGCGGCCATCTGATCCACCCAGGACTGCTGCCCCGAGACCGTGGCCTTGAGCAGCCCCGGCATCGTCGTGTCGACGAAGGTCGTGATGGTGGAGATCTGGGTCTGGAGATCCGAGGTCGACAGCGATTTACCATCGAGCGCCGTATCCAGAGCTGTTTTCAGATCGCCCGTGGCCTTGGTGAAGCTGCCGACCGTGACCGTGCCGTCCGAATTGAACTTCGAGACGGCAACGCCCAGCTGGTCGACCGTGTCGGCCATGGTCTTCAGGTTGGCGATCGCCGTTGCATAATCCGAGACGGATGTTGCATCGCTCGGCAGCCCCTGTTGCAGAGCCTGCTGGAATGTGGCGTCCGACGTGCTGTAGGTCGCCTGTTTCAGCAGATCCGTGAGCGAGACAGACTGAAGGGACTTGTCCTTGTTGTTCTTGTCATCGCGGACCGTCCCCAGTAGCCCGCCATCGCCGCCGCCGATTGTCACGCCGGCAGAGGACAGGACCTTGTTGAACGACGCGATATCGGATTTGAGCTGATCCGTGATCTGGTCGGTCTGGGCCTGATCCCATGTCTTGCCAAGCGACAGCGATCCTCCCGTCGTCATGACCTGATCGATCGTATACGGGTTTTTCTTGTGCCCGAAGAGGCCCCCCAGAAGCCCGCCCAGACCGCCGCCGATCAGACCGCCCAGCATGGTGCCGACCACCGGGATGAACGAGCCGGCCGCAGCGCCTGCTGCCGCTCCAACGCCGCTGCCGATCAGGCCGTTGGTCTTTGTCCCGCCGCCAATGCCGGAAAGCGCAGACCCGATCCCGAAGCCCCCGCCGATCCCGCCCAGGAGGTTGCCCACCGTGGCGGTGCCGAACAGGTTGGTCTTGAGACCGGAGGACAGCCAGGACGTGGAACCGCCAGCGCTGCCCGTTGCGGTCAGGGGATTCCATCCCCAGCCACCCGTGTCCGTACTGATCGCAGCCGCGCCAGAACTGACCGAAGACGAAGAGCTGCCCGACAGAATGGAAGAGACATCCCCCAGTGTCGTCCGGCTCTTGCCATCGATCGCGGTCAGGAGCGGATTGATTAGGGCCAGCTTGGCGATCACGGAGATCAGCTGGCTTTCCACACCCTGCATGGCGGACTTGAATGTCACCCCACCATTGGAGGCGTTGACCAGGGCCTGCGTGAAGCTGCTCGACAGCGTGTCTGCCGCCGAGGAGATATCGCTGGTCAGTTCGTTCAGCGTGTCCTGCTGCTTCTGGTAGGCGTTCGTTGCCGTCTGGATCGCCGCGACGTTATCCAGATCGGTCTGCGAGGCCTTGGACGTCAGATCTGCACCGTTCTCCAGAAGCGTGTTGCGTTCTTTCAGAACGGCCATCTGGACCGAGACAGCATCGGAATCCTGTCCGATCGCATCGGTCTCTGCCTTGATGTAGCTGAGATCGAGGCTCTGGCTGTAAGCCTTGCGAGCGGTCGTGATGTCCGCTTGCGATTCGGCCTGCCGCTTGAGCGCGTCCGTGAGAACGTCCGTCTGGCGGGCCTGCTCCTGCGTGCCGGCGATCGAGGTTGCCTGGACCGTGTCCGAGGCTTCGACGGAGCGCAGATAGTCGTCCAGGCTGCCCTTGCTGGCATCATAAGAGGATAGCAGCGTGTTCTGGGCCGATGTCTTACGGTCCATCGCATCGATCGAACTGTTGAACTCGCCTGTCAGAGCCTGCTGTTCGTTCGACTCTGCCTTCAGGAGCTGGGTTGCCGTGGCGTGGGCGTAACCCAGCTTGCGGGCTGCTTCTTCGGTCTGTTGGTCAATCTGGACCATGGCCTTCTGCGCGGCCGTACCGGCCCAGGCGGCATCGGTGGCCTGCTGCTGCTGGTGCGCCAGCTCCTGCATCGGATCCCGCAGACCATTCAGCGCGGCCTTATGCGTCATCAGGCGATCGGTCAAAGCCTGCGTTTTTGCATCATAGTCAGCGTCGGTGATGACGCCTGCCTGACGCTGCTTGTCCAGTTCTGCCTGCGCATCAGTCATCTGCTTGATAGCATTGACCTGATCCGTCCTTTGCGAGTTCGTCGAACCATCCGGAGTTTTCAGAGCGTCGTCGACCTTGCCCTGCATGGTGGCGAGCGTTGTTGCGCCATACATCTGGCCGCCCGTGACCTTCTGGGCATAGTCTTGCACGGACTGCGGCACAGCGCCTTGTCCCTGAAGGTATTTGTCGACGTTTCCTTCGCCCCAGTTATAGGCCATGGCGACCAGCTGTTCGTTGCCGCTATATTTGGAGTACAGCCGCACCAGCAGACGCTCCGCCGCCGTGACGTTTCCGGTCGGATCCGTCAGGTCATTGCCGGCAGCATTTGCCGGCATGACCTGCATGCCGCCAATCGCACCGGCCGAGGACGTTACGACCGCGCCATTGCGATCATACTGCCCTGTCGAGCTTTCGACCGGCTGGATCCGGTGGGCCAGAGAGATGACGTCCGAGTTCGCGCCGATCTGCTGGCCGACCGTGTCGATCAGCCCCGACATGCCCGAGCTGGTGCCCTGCTGGATCTGCTGCTGCTGCGCCTCATAGGCGACATGGGCAGGCTGGAAACTATCCATCCAGCCCTTGAGTTCTTTGACCTTGTTGATCAGGTTCGTCAGGCCATCGATCGTTTTCGCGGTCTGCGCGACCAGGAAGTCCCCGACCTTGTTGCCAAAATTCTCGACGCCTTCCATCGGACCGGCCCAGGCATCCTTGAGATTGCGGACCGACTGCTGAAAGGGCGTCAGTCCCTGATCGACAGCGCCGCGCGTGGCCGACTCAAGCTGGCCCATGAGCAGCTGCCAGGCCTGCATCCGGTTGCCGCTGTCCTGAAGATCCTTGACCTGCGTGACCAGCCCCTGATGAACGCCCAGCAGCCCCTTGTCGGCAAAGTCCTGCGCGGCCTTGGCCGGGTCGGCATAAGCACTGGCCATTTCCTTGGCAGCTTCCGGTACGGTCTCGCCCATGACTTCCGCCAGATCCCGTGCTTCCTGCGTCAGGGACGTCAGGCTGGAACTGTCGACTGTAGGCACGGCTGCAAAGGTCGTGGTGACGCTGCGACTGTCATCGAGCGACAGGCCGCTGCTGGTCGAGAGCTGACGCGCCGCGCGATCGGCGGCGCCAGCCATGGCGGTATAATCGTCCCGCGTGGCCCGCAGATGCTGCGACAGCGTCGCCAGCTGCTCCTGTTCCGCTTCGGCAGCAGATCCGATTTTGTAGATGGACGCGGCCGCTGCCGCACCCGCGACAGCCAGACCGGCTGGGCCGATCATCCAGCCCGCGACGATTTCAAGAGCACCCCCAAAACCGCCCATGATCTGGATCATGTTCGGCAGCTGATAGAACGCCGCCTGAAAAGCGGATCCGCCCGCCATCACCTGGTCAAAGAACTTGTGCGCTTCATCCGCCAGAATACCCATCTTCTGGCTGGAGAGGCCGGCTTTCTGGCCTGTCTCCTCCAGGGCATCGCCTGCCTTTTTGGTGGCCTGCACGGCATCTGTGTGGGTCTGCGTGAGCTTCTGGACTTTGGCAGCCTGCGCATCAATCGTGCGAGCAGCCTCTGCCTGCGTGATCTCACCACGGCGCACGCCGTCAGAAACGGTCTGCGTAACCTCAGCCAGCTTGTTTTGCGCGTTCTGCAGGGCATTCGCCGACTTCGTCACGGCGTCGAGGCTGTTGACCCATCCGGCAGCGCTCTTGGTGCTGCGCTGGATCTTGGCGTCTGTGACTTCAACGCTGTCGGCGACCTTGTCGAGGCCATCTGCGACAGCATCGAGCGCAGCGGCATCTGCCTGAGCTGGCGATGCGATCTGGCTACGGTAGGAAACTTCGATTTCTTCAACCGTTGCCATGGTCGCGTTCCTTCAGAGGCGTTTTGTCAGGATCATTGCCGGATAGGTCATGGCCGTTCCGGCGGCTCGACTCTTGCTGCGGCCCTTGCTGTGCCGCAGGATGTAGGGCGCATTTTCCATCAGGCCGGATGGAATGCTCACAAAGGCGCGGGCCGCGTTCACGGTCGGGAATTTGCGCTGCACCAGCTCGCGTACGGCATCGACGATGCCCGGAGGCACAGACATGTTCTTCATCGCGCCCGTGTCGATCTTGCGCGCATAGGGCTGCGGGTTGACGATCGTGACCGTCACGCCCTCCGGAATGTCCGCCACGTCCTGTGTCCAGGGCCTGCCGTCGACGACGACCATCCAGCTGTCGCGGTAGCGTCCCGACTGCACCGGCGAGCGGTCTTTGCACAGCTGAAGCGCAGCTTTGGCCGCCAATCCCATGACGTTGAACTTGTAGAGGATGAAGCCGTCCGGCTTGACGGAGGTTTCTGGCGCCCCCTGCCGACCATCCACGATCGTCACCCAGTGCGGCGGCGCGTCTCCGCTGCTGACCGCCTGATCCCGCGCCTTGATGGCGACAGCTGCAAGCCTTGCGGACTGCGCGGCCGGAGACAGCGCCTGATCCCGGAACAGGCGGATATTGCGGGCCACACTGCGCGGAGACGCCATGTCATTTCCTCATGAGGGTCTGAATGTCCTGGCTGATCGCGTTGTTGCGATGCTTCAGGAAGACAGCATCAAGCGCCCGGATCAGGTCATGGACATAAACCCGCTCCTCATCCGTCACGCGGTTGGCCTCACACCAGCGATCGATAGCCAGCCAGGAGATCGGCCCCGGCCGCGAAACGATGCGGATCACTCCCATGGAAGCCCCGATCCCGTCAGTGGTCCAGGCGCGGTCATGCTGGAGTTCATGCCACGCCCGCCAGGGGACTTCGTTCCAGGGATCGGGAAGGACCCGGTATTGCAGAGCCGTTTCCCGGATTTCGGGGAGTTCATTCTCCCCGATAAAGGCTCCCCATTCCAGTTCCCACTGGAGCGCCGCGATCAGTTTCCCGCTGCGGCCTTGGCCTGATCGGCGCGATCGCTGCCGACACGACCGGCTGCCATGATGGCGAGCGTGGTCAGAGCCGGGTAGTTGCCGCTTTCCAGCATGCCGCGGAAGTCATCGACAGAGAGCGGCTGATCATCGGCGCCATCCAGACCACGCACTCCCTGGACGCATTCACGCGCAATCGCCTTACCCTGGCAGACGTCATCCGTGGTGGGAGGCAGGGCGTCCGGAGCGTAGAAGCCGGCACCAGCACGCTGGGAACGGTTCAGCTCACGGGCTGCTTCCAGACGCAGTGCGTAGAGCGTGTCGCGGTAAGCCGACGTGAAGCCGCGCGTCGTGATGAAGAAGGTATTGCCTTCCGGACCGACTTCGATTTCCTCGCCTTCGGAAACCTTGCTGAGATCGCGCGAAAAAGCAGAGAGCTTGGCCATGTTAATTTTTCCAGTCTGAAATGAGGGAGAAAAGCGCAGAAATCCTGGGATCAGCCGCCAGAGGGCGGTGCGGCCGGGATGCGCTGGATCTTGAAGGTGCCACCACCGGCCTGCGGATTGCCCTCGATGTCGAAGGTCGCGATGATCGAGGTGTTCTTGCTGCCGGCATTGATCACCGGATTGCGCAGCACCGCATTCAGGAAGGTCAGGACATAGCTGTTGCCGTCCGCATCCTTGACCGTAACGGCGATCGGTCCCTGCGTGCCATTGGCCCAGACCTGATACAGATCCCAGGTCTTGAAAAAGATCTGCGTCGATCCGGAGGCGAGGATCTGGCCGGGGCGGATGCCGCAGGCATCGGCATGGCCCATGCCGTAATCCGAACCCGAGCCATCACGATCAAGCGTGATCTGGACCTGCTTGACGCAGCCATACGGCGCCACGCCGTTCAAGGTCATGCCGACAAAGTTGTCGACCGTGTTGAAGACACGACCCGTGGGCGCGTCCGTGTAGGTCGTGGCCGGATCGGCATCCGCAAGTGTCTCCTGTTTGCAGGAGAAGTCGAAAGACGTCGATGCAAAGCTGCCCTGGGCAAAGGTCAGCTGCGCCTGCGTGCAGTAACTGCCCGGACGCACGAGCCATTTGGCATTCATCTTCTCGATGATGGTCCAGGTCTTCACACCAGCGCCGTTTTGCACGACGTTGTTGTTCCAGTCCGCGCCAAGCACGGCCGCCAACATGTCGTCATAGGTGCCGTAAGACAGCGCCCCCGACAGCGTACCGGCCGCAGACCTTTGCGTTAGGACGGCCTGCGCAGCCTCAATGTCGGCATTGATCTCGTCCGGACGCTGGGTCGTGTCAGTCGGCTTGAAGTTTTCACCCGTAAAGCGGGTGCGCTGGTAGTTTCCTGTGGCCGGGACGCCGTAGTTCGGCTCCATGGCATAGGAAATGGCGGTATCATTCGCCTGCGCGGCGGCCTGATAGCCTGCCGTGGTACCGGTGAAGGGCATGTCTCACCTCATAAAAAAAGCCACCCGGAGGTGGCTGTGTCAGGAATTTCAGGATGCCGGCAGGACGATGTCCTGGTAGCGATAATCAACCATCAGGGAGAAGCGGACCCAGTTGCCGGTCTGGTCGTCATCGGGCGGATCGAAGCCCTGATCGTCATAGAACAGACCGGCAGGCAGCGGCGCGACCGGCGCCCGAAACGCGACGGACAGGGCCTTGCGTTTCGTGATGGCGTCGATCGCACCTGTCCCGCGCCGCACCATCAGGTGCAGCCAGATCTGGCCGGTCTCTTCGTCGACGATCTCACCCATGCCCAGGCGGCCGGCAGAGGCACTGGCTGTCTCGAAATAGATCCATGGACTGGTGTTCGTATCAGGATCCTGCGCGAGCGCATCTTTGACCACCAGCCCCAGCGGCGTGGCGGCCGCCGTGGCACGATCAAAGGCATCCTGCCAGACGACGGGAGAGGTCATGTTCCACCTGCTGCAAAGAGTTTCCAGCCGCAGATTTCACTGCCGTCATAAACGGCTGTGGCATCTGTCAGCGTGTATTCGCGGCCTCCATCGGTCAGGACATCGCCGTTGCGAGGGAGGCCGTATGAGGCTGCCGCCAGTTCGTCATTCAGGGCCTCTGCCACAAAGGGCATGACTGAGACGCCAGCCTCCAGCGCTGCCGTAGCTGGCGGAGCCGAGTAGGCGATCAGGGAAACAGGATTTCCGTTGACGCGGGACAAGGTCATCATCCGCCCCTTGTGCCGGATCTGCCGCCGCCGCCTCTCTGTCTGATAGCCCATCAGGAAAAACCTCCCGGCAAGTATCGGTTCAGAAGCGCTGCCGCATCGGACGGAAGGCCGCCGCTACTAGCGTCGGGCGTTGCCCAAGACGTTGATCCGACCCCCTGCTCACTCTCTGACTTGAGAAGCGGGTCGCGATCTCCGGCATAATAAAGAGCCCGTGCCGCAATCAGCACGGCTGACCTTACATCTGCCGGAACAGTCGACGGGATTGCGCTTCCACTGTCGTCCACCTGATCAGACGCAACCCAGCCAGCGCGATATTGCAAAACATAACGTCCTGCTACCCAGAACGGCCCATCTGACGGGTAGAGAATCCCACACGTCACGTCATAATCCCAGCCATCTGTCGGGGCGGGCAAAGGCCTGCCATCCCTCAGGACAGCAGTAATGCCCGTCACGGGCCATATCGCCATTTTCAGTGAGAGCTGAATATCACCAGGGCGGATCCTGATTGTTTCTTCACGATCAGCAATCAGCAGCGGCCGTCCGATATAGCTGGTGACGGCCTGAGACGCCCGCAGCAGGATATCGGCCAGCGCGCCCCCGGCATTTCCGTCTGTGATGGACAAGGAGTCCATCAGGCTTTGCAGCGACACAAGCGGAAGATCCGCCTGTGTCCCGTCAGTCTGGCTCGCCATGCCTGCCTCCAGAGCGACGTTCAGGTTCAGCCGCCAGTCGGTGCGGCCGTCAGGTCGGCAAAGCTGCCGTTGATCAGGGCTTCCGGACGGTAGACGGCCAGTGCAGCCCGCTCTTCCGCACGGATCGTCACCATGTTCTTGATGAAGTTGTCGCGGTCCTCGGTGGAGATCATGACCGTTGCATCTTCACGGTCAAAAATCTGCGCGGCATAGCGGAACGCACCCGTCATGAACTTGCCTGCCGCGATGGCAAGCGTTTCAGCGACAGGCAGACCCCACAAGGCAGGGCCGGTCAGTCCCATCGGGTTGGCGAAGACGTAGCGGCTCTGCGCGTCTTTCGTCAGCTCAATCGAGGCCCAGTCCGTCGGATTGAGGATGTGACCCGTGGCCGGATACTGCGCCAGGACCGCCTGAAGCATAGCCAGACGGAGACGATCGATCATCGTCTCACCCTTGACCGTCACCCCGGCAGGCTTGGCATAGGCCGTGGACTGAACCAGCAGGCCCTTGAGGTTCGTGCCCGTGCCATCGCCGTTCAGCAGCTGGTTGTCCTCGACGAACGCCAGACCGTAACGCAGACGGCCATCGATATAGCTCTGGAGCATCGGCGCATCGGCAAGGATCTGGGTCGAAGCCTGGACCCAGTGTGCGATCGTCCGAACCGGCAGGTTCTGGAGATCGAACTGAAGATCAGATTCAGGCTTCTGGGTCGTTTCAGGCGCGATCGCTGCGTTGTTCGTAAAGCCGGTTTCACGAACGAAGTCGATTGCGCTCGATGCCGTATTTCCAGGCATCAGAAGATCACGGATAACCAGAGAGCGGTTTGGAACGACCTGAACAATGCCGGGCTGACGGTCAGCAACGACCAGACCCGTCGTGGCCGACACGCCCGTCGAGCTGGCAGAGGTGATGGACTTCACGTCCAGCTTCACGCTGCCGCGCCATGCGCTCCCTTCAGCCATGGCGGCCTTCACCACGTCCGAACGGATGAAGCGCTGTCCCAGAGACAGGCCTGCATTCTGGTCTTCCGGAGCATTACCGCGCGCGCCTTTCTGCTCCATCTCTGTCACACGCGCTGCCAGAGCGTTCATTTCGGTCAGGGCCTTGTCAGCACTGGCCTTGGTCTCGCGCGAGACGTCGCCAAGGTTCTTCAGCTCTGTCCGGGCCGTTTCGGCAAAAGTTTTGACCTGTTCCGTCGCCTTCGTGAGATCCGCAACGGCCTGCTTGTATTCGTTTTCGGTGGGCATCCGTATTTCCTAAAAAAAAAGCACCCGAGGGTGCCTTGCATTGCTGTGTGAGCAGTCGAGCCGGCTCAGAGGCCGGCAGCTCCGGTCAGATCCGGAAGTGTGAAGCCAGCCAGGGACGGAGACGACGTCTCCAGTCCGGAAAGCGTGTCCAGCACCCGCCGGAAGTCATCCGAGAACGGGGCTTTCTTCGTCAGTGCCAGCGGAGCGCCTGTCAGGGCAGAATGGGCGGCCTGAAGATGCTCAAGCATGGTGTCGCATTCGTCCTGGGTCGGAGGATGGCCGCCTTTCAGCGCCGCCTGATGCAGGGCGATGGCAGAAGCCACCGCATCTGTGGCCTTTTCCGGCGTCAGAGCTGTTTTCAGCCCGAAAGCCCCCATGCGGCGCTTCAGCTCGGTCACACGGGACGCTGCATTGGACGGGTCATCCACGAGGCTGACCTCATGAAGGTTGACCCGGTTGATCTGCCGCTGCGCCCCGCTGCCCTGGGCCGCTTTCACGGCCCCGCCTGGCGGGACATTGAAGCCGATCGAAAGGCCACCGAGCGCACCGTCCTTGACCAAGCCATACAGGCGCTTGCCATAGTCGGTATCCATGCCCGAGAGACGCCCCTTCAGGTGCAGGCCCTTGCTGTCTTCCGAAGCATCGGTCCACACACCGGCAGGAAGACCGTCCCCGCCGTAAAAGCCGTGCATGACGTGCATGGCGATGTTCCGACCCTGCGCTTTCCGCTCGGCCAGTGAGCCCGCAAACGCTCCCGGCATGACGATATCGCCATGGGCGTCCACGTTCCCGAACACGCTGCCGTACCCCTCGAAGGTTCCCGGCGCTCCGTTATCGGCGAATTTCACCTCAAAAGGCGCGGCGAGGAAATCACCGTCAAACATCTGGATCTCCTGTTGTGCCGGACGATGCCGGATCTGGTGAAGGCTGACCGCCCGGAACTGGCTTCAGCGTGGGCTGCACTGCGATCTTTCCAATATCCTGCACAGGAATCATCTGTGACTGGACCATCAAGACGTCTCCTCCAGGAAGCGGCTCCATATTTTCACGGGCTCGCCCTTCATTCGGCGTCATGAGCCCGTTGCGTATCATTGTGTTATAAAAAGCGGACCTTGCAGTCGTATCGCCACGCAAGAGCGCATCGACATTGTGCTTAGCGAAGTAAGAAAGACGATCTGCAGGACTGAGCAGGCAGCGCGAAATGGCCTGCTCGATCCGTACCAGCCAGGGCATCAGGGCATATTGCAGGAACCAGAGGTTCATCTGTTCCAGACCAGTGCCCCAGGCCGTGGATTTCTCCATGCTGCCGATCATGACGGGCTGAACACCGAACCACCGGCAGATGGTCTGCACGTTGAAAGTCCGGCTCTGGAGCAGCTGCGCCGCTTCAGGATTCAGGCCGATGCTTTCGACGGACCATCCGCCCTCCAGAAGAGGCGTTTTTCCGGCATTGATCGCACCCGCATAGTCCTGAAGGGAGGCTTTCGCCAGCTTGCGCTGTTCGTCTGTCAGGTAGGCAGGAGCCTTGATGTAATTCTGGGTCTGAAGACCGTTCCGGAAGGTTTTCCCGGCCGTTTCTTCTGCCGCCATGGCCGTGCCGAGGCTTTGCCGACCGACCGTGATCGGAGACAGTCCCATCAGACCGTCAAACGAAATCCCCTTGATATGGAAAATCTCTGTTTCGGACAGCGTCAGGATCTGCTGCTGCCAGGCGTAGGTGTAAATCAGCGCGCCCGTGTTCGGATCGCGCCGCACCGTCATGCGATCCGGCCGAAGCGGATTGAGCGCGATGATCGTTCCGTCGCCACGCCTCACTACCTGGGCAAAAGCATTCCCCCAGGCGAGCAGGCAGGCCACCATACAACCCCAGAACTCAACGCCTGTCATGTCCGCGTTCGGACGGTCATACAGGATCGAGAACAGGGGATGAGATCGCGCCACGCTGGACGTGGTCTCGGTCTCTCGCAGATAGAGTTTCAACGGCAGCGAGGCGATGGTCTCCGACAGAAGCCGGATGCACGCCCAGACCGTGTCCAGCTGGATCGCCGTGTCGACTGTGACCATCTGTCCGGAATGCGTCGGGCCGCCCGCCATGAACGCCCCGAGACGCAGATCCGTCAGACTGACCCCCGTGATGGACAGGGCCATCGCGTTGGCTGCCTTGGTCAGCAGTCCGGTGAGGGCTTTTGGCATTTTCATGCGCTGAGCATTCCGCCTTTCAGGAAGTCATCGATACGCCCGCCCTCTGGCGGACTGGGGTTTTTGGACATGAGTGTCACAGCGTTCAGAAGCGCCATGAGAGGATCGATTTTCAGATAACCGGCGGCCTGTTTCGTAATGATGATGGCATTACCGCGGGGTTCGACTTTGGCTTTGCTGATCGCCCATCCCATGATGGGCCGTGCGCCATGGACCAGCGTTCCATCCGCAAGCTTTCTCTCTGCCGTCTTGATCGCTCCCGAGAGCGTCCAGCCCTGGGAGACGCCGACGACACGCGGCGAAGAGATGCTGCGCACAGCCAGAGCATCCACCACGGCACCAACGCCCATTGGATCGAGACCGACCAAGGCAAGCTTGCCGGACATGTCGACGGTTTCGAGGACGTCGGCCAGCTGCTCGATGTCATCTCCGGGGGTTGAGACGATGATCAGATCGCCTTGTGTCTCGAAGTCCTTCAGCTGGGACGCTTCACGCTTCCGCAGTTCCAGAATGCCCTCGAAGACCCAGTTCTTCCCCCAGTGCATCCATTCCTGCGTGATGCGATCGCGCCCAAGCACCGCAAGAGAGAGCAAATCGTCCAACCCACCGCCATCGATGCCGGCCACGATCACATCTGACCTGTCGATCAGGGCTTCTAGCGTTAGGTCAGGATCGCTTGCCGACAGCCAGAAATCAGCGCCGACCCAGCGATCGCTGCGCAACGCCAGACCAATTTCCACATTCAGGTGCTGCGACGCCCATCGCGCCAGTTCCTGAATGCCCTTGGCCCGCGCGTTCTCGTATTCTTCTTCCAGTCGCTTGACGGTAATGGAGCGTCCCGCGTTCGGCAGAACCATGGACCAGAGCCGGACATCCTCCCATGGGGCCTGCTCGCCCGGAAGTTTGGCAGGCTGCTGGATCTTACCCGGGAACTCATAAAGCACCGGCAGGATCCCGTTACCAACGGGGATCAGCGCACCATCATCAGCCTCACGATGGGACTTTCCGTCTCGGATCGCACGCGCCTGAAGCAGATCTTCGCGAAAGACGCCACGCGGCGGCTTATCGCTTTGCGTGGTGATGATCGCCAGGAACGCTTCCGGCTGGCTGATCATACCACCCCGGATCTGCCCCATGACGCTCTCGGCATCGGACTTCAGGGCAATGATATGTTCTTCATCGACCAGAACCCCGGCAGGCTTCACCCCCGTCATGACGTCCGGGCTGAAGGCCTTGACCCGGAGTGTCGCTCCAGTCGGTCGGAAGGTCAGGCACTTGATATGGTCCTGAATATGAAACCGACGCTGGAGGCCGCGATCGGCGCGGACCATGCCGGATGCCTGCTTGAAGGCGAGATCGGCAATGTCCTTTGTCGGAGCGACAATCAGGAACTCGGCATTCGGGCGCTCATTCAGCATGACCGCCGTCATCATTAGACCCGCGCCGTTCGTGGTCTTCGAGTTCTTTTTGGGAACCAGAAGAAACAGCTCACGGATGAGTCGCTCTTTCGTGACCGGGTCCAGAGATCCCAGCAGAACCGAGACGATGGCGCGAAACCAGTCGCCGGCTGCCTCACCGAAAGTGGGCTGACCGATGACGTCAGGGATCCTCAGCTTGTCGAAGATCTTAACGGCTTTAGCCGCCAGCTCAGGATTCACAGGCTGAACATCGGGGAGCAGCGACTGGCCAGCGCGGATCCGCTGCTCCCAGTCTGGCCTGCTCAGGTTCAGCATTTGAGCTTCAATTCCTCATGGGCGCGCTTGGCACGACCCCTGACCAGTCATCTCCGGCCGATGTCATGTCCCCGAAATCGCCCTGATCATCACGGCGCGGCGCGGGCTTTGCGTGGATGTACGGGCCAGCCTTGTCGGCAGCCATGGCGCGCATTTCATACGGCGCGTCAGGATCGCGCAGGATAGCCAGCCAGAAATCCAGGGGTTTCAAAGTGCTGTCGTCAGTAATCCGGGGCCCAGCCCATTCCTCAGTGGTCTGCGTCTTCTTTTTCCGGCCAGCACCGGGGCGTGCTCCACCGCGTGCCATAGTCGTTTCCCCTTTGATTTCTTTGATTGTTTTCAAATATGGGCAAAAAATCTGCGCGTGAGCCTGGCGCGGTTCCGGTGCCCGGAAGGTCCAGACTTTCGACCCGCCCCCACCCCTGAGGGGGTCGGATTGATATCCGAGGGTATTTTCAAACGAAAAAAAACGGCAGAAAACAGCCATTTTTCAGAGATTTTCGCGCATTCGAGCCGCGCGAACCTGCGCTGTTTTCCGACTGTGACATGAACCGCAAAGCAGGACGATGTTGTCTGGATCGAGAGGAGCGCCACCGTCCTTTAGTTCATGGCGGTGATCGCCGAAGATCCGGCATCCGGTTCGGCCGCACTCCTGACAGATGCGCCCTCGCGACTTCAGCAGGGAGGCCATCAATGTCCGCCAGGGCGCCGAAAGGTAGAACGAGTCGGCACGCTTGGGCGGAGGCTTGGCGATCCGGGTATCGACGGTCCGAAGCGAGCTTCCGATGCACTTCAGACGTGCCATTCAGACCTCCTCAATCGGGCATAAAAAAAGACGTGAACCCGTTGGGGTGCACGTCTCGCAATCATGGCTGTGGAAATTGCGCAATTTGGTCAAAACGGTCAAGCGGAAATTGTCCGGTTCGCAATTTTTCTGCGATGATGCAGCAGGCCGCCAGATACCTGCTCTTTGCCGTGTTACGCGATATGCGCAGTTTTTCGCCGATTTTTTCCCATGAGAGCACATGCTTTCCAGAGATCGGATGCACGCGCAGGCGGAGCTGAACCACGAGACGCAATTCCCGGTTTTCGCTGCCAGTGCCGAGGAACGCCAGCCACTCGAATACAAGATCCATCCGCGACACGTCGTCAGGCGTCGGCCGAGGCGGACGGATGTCGCTCTCCCGATCCCATTGCAGATCTTCTTCGTCCGGCACCATGTCCGGCCAGAAGCCTTTCGCACCTGATGGCCGAAGCCCATGCGCCGGCAATGCAGCCAAGGTCAGTGCGGCTTCATCCAGCCATTCCGCGACCTGTTTGGGGACGTCATGTGACAGATTAATCCGATGCCTGCGCTTCATGCTGCTGCCTGAACAAGGAAGTCAGCCAGCTCCGGACGAGGCAGACCGGTTTCACCGCTCGCGATGGCACTGGAATAGTCCTGCATGGCCTGCTCCCATGCACGCTCCGCCTTGCGCTGTTCCGCAGTTTTTGGCGCTTCAGGGATATCGCCTTGAGCAATCGCCTGCTCGACCGCCTTCGTGAAGTAGCCCAGATGCGAGACCTGAGCGCCGCGTTCACGCTGCCTCTCGGCCACCGCCGCCACGACGGATGTCACCAGCAGTTCAGTCTGATCCTCTGTCAGGCCTTTCGCGACGGCCGCAGCGCACCAGGTTCGCGTGATGCCCCAGTTCGGCATATCCTTCGCGTCATCGAAGCCAGCCGCAGTGAACGCCTTGGGTCCAATGCGTTTGAACATCGCGTCCAGCCTAAGCTTATCTTCTGAAGAAGATTTAGAAGCTAAGCTAAGCTTATCGCGCGCACCCGTGAGGTGGGTTTCGGCTGGGTTTTCGCGTGCCACGTCTTTGCCTCCGGAAATGGGTAGAACGATGTTGCCCTGGCGCTGATCTGCCACGACGCCTGTTTTCGGTGTTTTTCGCGGTCTTCCGCCCTTTGCGCCATTCGCGCGGGACGCTTTCTGGCGTGCTGTCATGCCAAGGCCAGCCGGGAGGCCAACGGTCTGCGCATCGCGATCCCAGGTTATCAGCTGGGTTTTGGCGTAGGTTTCGAGGTAGGTTTCGATCAGGTTTACGTCACAGAAAACCTTCGTCCGCGCCAACGCTGCCAGCGCGCCCGGAAACGACACGTCCAGCACGCCGTCTGCCGTGTTGAGGATCAGATATGTGACCAGACGCACCCAGGACAGCACCTGAACGGCCTCAAGGGCATTGAGCGCCAGATTTTCGACCTGCATCAGGGCGATCCGGGACAGCTGGTCGCGATGTGTTGCACTGACCTTCACGTCAGAAACTCCTGCACCCGCCAGCACGGCGGGATTGAAAACCTAGAAAACCTAATAGGATGCGAGCCGGTATCCGGATCCGACCGGCTCAAGCACGCCACACTGGACGAGTGAGGGCAGAGCATCGCGAACCGCTCCGGCATCCGCCGCCAGATAGCGGGCGATGTCGTCCGACGTGGCACCTGCACGCCCAGGCGCGCGGATGCTCGGCACAACGTCACCGACATCCGTCAGGCCCAGCCAGATGGCACGCGCCGCAAGCGACAGGGGCTGCCAGCGTCGATCGGACATGACGGCCCGCGCGTGCTTTCCCGGACGCTCGCGGCGCGACATCAGGCGAACTCCAGACCCGCACCCCATGCCGGGCTGCGCATGTCTTCGCCCGCATCGCGGAACCACGTCGTCTCATTGTCGAACAGCATACGGCAGCGGCCTTCAGGTCCGTGCCGGTTTTTCACGACGAACACGTCTCCTTTGCCGCGCGCGGCATCGAGGCGTTCCTGAAACTCCTGACAGCGCACATTGAAGGCGTCGTGGGTTTCCTTGTCCCGTTTAACGAGACTGCCTGACGATGCCTCTTTCTGGATGTAGTAATGCTCGCGATGGATCAGGGCGATGACGTCCGCGTCCTGCTCCAGCGCGCCTGTATCGCGCAGATCGGACATGGCGGGGCGCTTGTTCTCCCGCTTTTCCGATTCACGGTTCAGCTGGGCCAGGACGATGACGGGAACATCCAGTTCCTTGGCGAGGATCTTCAGCTCATTGCTGATTTCCGTCATTTCCTCATAGCGCATGCGGCCACGGACGCGGGGCGAGCCACGCATCAGCTGGACGTAATCCAGAACGATCGCGTTCAAACCGCGCCTGGAGCGCTTCATGCGACGCGCGCGGGACCGGAGCTGCGCGACCGTCAGTCCACCACGGGTATCGATTTCCAGTGGCAGCTTCTGCGCTTCGTCACAGGCACCCTGAAGCGCATTCCATTGCCAGCCTTCCAGCTCTGGCTGCTGACCGGTTGCGGCTTCTTCCGGCACGTCCCAACGGCGACCCGAAAAAACAGAACGTAGGTTCAGGCTGGATTTGGCAGCGCCACCACGCGCGCCGACCTGTTCGGCCGTCATTTCACCTGACCAGAACAGGCAGCGCAGACCAGCTGATGCGACGCGCAATGCGATCCCGAGGCCGATCGACGTCTTGCCCATCGCTGGACGTGCCCCGATCACATACATATTGCCGCCGACCAGACCATTGGTTAGCCGATCGAGCGAGCGATATCCCCAGGACAGACCGGCCAGCGCCGAGCCGCGTTCCACGGCTTCACGGGCCGAGATCAGGGCATTGCACAGAGCCTCATGGAACGTGACGTTCGGCTGACTATCAGACATGCCCATGGCAATGTGCAGCAGTGCTGATTCATGCCCTTCGACAATATCTTCCGCGCGCTGATCTTCCGGCCGACTGCACAGATCTGATGTCTGCTGACACAGCGTCATTAACTCACGACGCATCGCAGCGTCGCGGATCTCACGGGCATAATCCAGTGCGACCAGCGGGCTGACATAGGCATTCATCAGCTTGGCGAGATATTCCCGGGGGTTCAGTTTGCCCCAGACCAGTTCATCCGGATGCTCGAAATGCCGGATGATCGTCAGGATATCGACCTTGCGCGCCTCATTGTACATGAGGAGAGCCTTCTCATAGATCTGGGCGTTCACCGGATCCGAGAAATGTTCAGGCCGCAGGATCTCTTCCACGGCTTCCAGTGTTTTCTTTGAGTCGACCAGAACCGAACCCAGCAAACCATGCTCACACCCAAGGTTCTGCGGTACCGAGCGCAAAGCGCCACCGAACAGGCCGGGATCAACGGGTTTATGAATACTCACGCGGAAACACTCCCGACAACACGTCGCCGGAAGCGCGTCAGACGCGCATATCCCACCGCCTGGAGCAGGGCATCCGAGGCGCGACGATTGTCGTTCAGGTAATTGGAGACGCTGCCAATCGGCAGGCGATGGCGGGTGCAGAAGGACGTCAGACCACCTGCCTGGCGGATCTGATTATTCACTTCCGTAAAAAACTGCATGCTTGTGAGCAGCGGCGCGTGAATGCCACCACGAAGCGGACGATATCGCGGAAAACGATCAAACCCGATCGCTGCCAGAAACTCTTTCGAGGGATCGCGGCGCGAATGGCGAACGTGCGAGACGGTCGTATGCGAGACGCCACGCTGCTCTGCAAAGCGGCTCTGACCACCCGCCGCCGCTATATCTTTATTCAATTCTGACAAAAACTGGAAAGGATCGAGCATCTCAGGCATTCCCGATCTCCAGACAAGCACCAGCCGGAAGAGGGCGCCGCTTGCTGCTGCGCGGAGCGCTTACGGCACGACGGCGCGGCAGATCCAGTCGGTTGATTAAAGACGAAACACTACGGGGCGAAATGCCGACCTTCACTGCGATCGCCCGAACAGACGATCCAGCGGCATGAAGTCGCCGAACAGCAGGCACAATCCGGTCATAGTCGAGGGATGGGCGCGCCATCAGCGTGTTCCCCCGGTTTCTTTGGCCCGGACGATATGCAGCGCGTGCGTCACAACCCGTTGCAGGTTCGCCAGATCACGGGACAGTTCGGCCGCTTCTTCGGGCGTCACGATACCATCCGCCAGAACGCGGATCGTCGTGGCCATTGTCAGTCCAGCCTTGAGCGACACGCCCTCCATGATTTCTGCGACATCGCCATGCCCCAAGTGCAGCGTCGTGATCGAATAGCCTTCCGCATGAGCCATCGCAGACAGGATCAATGGCTCCTGGGCAAATTCGTCTAGGACGATCGCGACATCCACCGGCACGACAGCTGGATAGTTCCGGCTCTGATATTCCGAGAGCTGCGAACGGCCGACGCGAACCACCGAAGCGGCAGCATCAATACTGCCAATGCGATTGATTGCGGCCTGCGTGGCTGTTTTGATTGAAGCGACAGTATTCATACTTTACACTCCCGGACAATATCCGGATGACAAGATAATAATACTGGTTTACGAGTGAATAAATGAATATTTTTCATGTCGCGTTCTCCTATTTACTGGAGGCACAAATATATGCCGCCGCTAATTTTGGAGCATTTTTCGATGTATCGTCGCTATTACTGTTAATGCCGAATACATCAGGGCGGATCTCATACGGAGACAAGCCTGTGATGCAGCACATACGCGACACATTGCGCAAAGCAACGTTGCGCTTTCCCGCCCCCCAAAGCCTTACGGCCTCTCGAGATACATCCATTCCTTCCGCTAACCGCGCTGGGTGAGCTGTATCCAAGGCCAGCCATGAATTGATTGCGTTCATGAGATTATGATCCAACAAAACGTTGGATATGACAAGGACATAATGTTGCGTGCCCTTATCTGCATTTCGCGCCAAGATCGCGAAATGAGCACATCGTCAAAATTGTCCGCCTCTAGTGTGCGATCGGCCTTTTCGGCACGATTGACGATGCTTCGCGAAGCGTATGGAAGAAGCGTCGGACGACCTAATATCACTCGTAAAGAATTTGCGGAGCTTCTTGGCCTCGAGGCTGAGCGCTATTCCACTTATGAGCGAGGTACTCGCGAACCGCCACTTAGTGTCTTGGTGGAGATCCATACGGTTACAGGAGTTAATCTTAATGGATTAATCGCTGGCGATATTGATAAGGCATAAAATTATGAAAAATACTTATGATTATGGCGCGGTATTTAATCCAGATTTGAACATTCTCCGCGTCGGGTTATGGGACGCTGTTAAAGAATTGCCCGAAAGTAAATTTCCAAAAAGTATTCAATTCAACGGATATGATAACATCACATCTGAACTTACAGAAGAAGCGTCTATCTGTTTTATGTGGGCTATTTTCGGCCAACTATGCTGTTTCCACAAAATAAATCCAGAAACTGTTCACTCCGAATTCTTAAATATCCCCGCTTACCATTTTGCCAATTACGTTCCTGGAAGCACTTTAAGCACACAAGAAAAGGATGACATCCTGAATTCCCGAGACCTCACCTCTAGAGAGGAATGGCGGTCCCTTTAGGCGTTAGATCAAACAGAAAAAAAATCAAGCCAACATTTTGTTGTTTACATATCCAACGTTTTGTTGGATTAAACTCTCCACCGCCACCCGCGATGGAGAGTTTCCGTGTCGCACATTCAAGCCCACACAGGCCGTCCTGGTACGCGCCCAGCACTGTTTGACAGACCCGCCCCGCAGACACGGAGTGGCTTTGAACAGCTCCTCACTGAGATCAATCCGCGTGTTCACGCCAAGGCACGCGAACTCTTCGTCAACATGCAGGGCTGCCATAATCAGGCTGGCATCTGTGACGGTTATCGCGACTACGACGATGCCCGGATCTGGTCTGAAAATGCTTTCCGCATTGGCGAGCAGTTGGACGAACTTCTTGCGTCCAATCTGATCCGCGATCCCGTGCCGGATATCCCTGAAAAGACGCTCGACTGCCGTCCAGTGACGACATCGACAATCGAAGAAATCGATCGCGCCCGCCTGCATGACTGGTGCTGGAAAATGGTCGACGTTCTGCGAGCTGTTGTCCCTCCCGCTCAGGGGCGCGCATAATGAATAACACCAGAAAACTCGCACCTAATCGCGGCGGAAGGCCTTATCCTTTCTTCACCGTCTGTGTCACCGGGACGCATCCGAGCAGCAAAGACCGCGTGGATTGCACGGCCTATTCAGATGCTGAAAAGGTCGCCAGGACACGATCGCGGGACACGCTCTGTCCGCAGGACATCTTCTTTTCCGGTCGGCTGGTCGCATCTGTCGGCAGTCCGAACATGGCAGGCGAAATCCTGGTCGACATGACCGTGTTCGGCAGCGCTCTTCTGGAGCGCGTCAGGCAGAACGCAGCCCGAAAGGCCGCATCATGAGCAAGATCCTGATCACAAAGGCCGGTCAGGACGTTCTGGCCCGGAAGATGAAGCACGCCCTTGATACAGCATTGCTGGAGGGGCCTCGGACGACTGAAGAGATCATGATCTCTCTGGTGGTCCTGCTGATCGGCGGAAAATATGACTACAAGGTCATACTGGATCGCATCACGGGCCGGGATGGTGACGGCGGGTTTCGTCGCATGGAGCAGGTCGACGTCGAGGACATCGCGATCGAGACGATCCAGCGCCTCACGCAGATCATTCCTCCATACAAGCGCACAAGCGCTGGCCGACCGGCTGAGTCCTATCAGGTCGGTGAACTGATCGGCGCGATCGTCAATGCCGACACCTATCTGCCGAACATGGCGACTGAGGACGTCCTGGCACACGTTCCCAGGCACACGCTTCTGGAACTCACGCCCGCAGATGTTGGACCAGAGAAGCATGTCAGACGCGCAAAACTTGAAGATCTGCGCGCCAGGATCGTGGAGGCGAACGCCGAGTGGCACCCCACGTCCTTCAGCTCATTCACGGAGGACTTATCGTAATGCAGTCTTATTGCTGGAGGACCGGACTAATTGAGTTCGGCAGATCTACGCCAAGAGGCGCACTTCCGATCGCGAAAGGCCCCGGCAGAAAACTTCGGGCGGCAGTAAGCGCAGTGGCTCGTCATTCTTATGATGCCGGTCAGCTGCTAGTTCCAGGCATTCCAGAGGCTGTCAATGACACCATGGCTTTAACTGCCGCAAAGAACTTCCAAGGAATCATCCGTAAGAGGATGTCCGAGGAATGAAGAACTGCCTCAAGAAGCTCTGGCGCTTCTTCACCAAGCCATACGCCACCCGCGACGAAACCCTCGAAGATGTAGCCCAGAGGAACACATGGTGATGACCAATCTATTCCGTCCGATCCTGTTCGCGGCGCGCTCAATTCGTGACCTGTGGCGCTGGCTCACGAACGATCATGACGACTTCAATCCCGACCGCGATGATATGGGGCACTACCGATGAGCCAGACCGCTGAACCCGCAGGAGAGCCAGCATGAGCGAGCAAACAGACAAAGCCATCAAAGCCATGGCCGCTGCAATCGGCATGATGTCATTCGAAGACCGGGCTGAAACAATAGCGCGCCTGCTGGCCATCGAAGGATTTGCTCACTGCCAATCACCTGAGCAGGCATGTCGATACATCGAGATAATCTCTCGTGAAGCGGGGAAACGCCTTATGGAAGATTGGGGCGCCGCAACCCGCAGTTTTAATTCTCGTGATTGTGCAGGTGAAGCATGAGCAAGCGGACGGATACGGAGCGCTTGGACTGGTTTGACCAGAACTGTGCGCGAGCCCGATCGAGGTGGAATGATTCCACCAAAGGCGTGGAATGGGACGTGCGAGGCGCTTTTGCCAGTAAAACTACTTCGCGTAACCACTGTCGCGGAGCGATGGGACGTCTCGAAACAGTCTGTTCATAATCTGATTCGGTTGGGGAAGTTGGCTGCTATCAGCATCGGCGCCTCCAAACGCATTCATCCTGACGAAGTCGCAAAATACGAGAAAATGCATTGGCACGCCCAAGATCAGACAGCCCATCCTACAGTCTCGCCGAACGGAACGGCCGCTTCTATGTCCAATGGTGGGACGGGAAACAGAAGAAGCGCGTTTCTCTCGGGACGGCAGACCGCGAAGAAGCCAAGCGTGCATTAAGGCAGTTTCTGGCAGGGGTGGATTCACCCTTGCCACCTGCGCAGCCGTTGGTGAGAGATGTTCTGGCTGGTTACATTAAAGACCGCAGGCCTCGCGTCAAAAGCATCGCGAGCATTGAATATGCCTGCGCCGCTTTGAATGTGCATCTGGGGGATTTGAAGCCAGAACACTTAACTAGGCAGGTCTGCCGAAAGTATGCCGAGCAGCGCCGTGCACAGGGCGCCCGAAGTCCAAGCTGGAAGACCCGGAAGCCGCTATCGAATGGTACGATCATCCGAGAGATCGTCACGTTGCGCGCGGCCTTGAAGTGGGCCGTGTCTGAAAAATGGATCTCGGAAGCCCCACAGATAGAGGCTCCCCCAGCTCCTGCATCACGCGAAAGATGGTTGACCCGCGATGAAGCCAAACGTCTGCTCGCACATATTAAAGCGCCACACGTCCACCTGTTTGTTCTGATCGGCCTTTATACGGGCGCTAGAACAGGAGCGATTCTCGAACTGGAATGGAGCCGCGTCGATCTCGCGACAGGTATTATTCATTTTGGGGCGGGGGAGGGGAACAAGCGTCGCTCGATCGTGCCGATGGTGCCGCAGCTGCGAGACGCATTGAGCGCGGCCGCACAAATCAGAACCTCGGATTGGGTTATCGAGTTCTATGGCAAGCCGGTGAAGTCAGTCCGACATGCTTTCCGGGACGCAACGGAAAGTGCAGGATTGGCAGATGTTACTCCGCACACGCTTCGGCATACATGCGCCACATGGATGGTAATGAACGGCGTTCCGTTCGAGATGGTCGCCAAGTTTTTAGGGAACAGTGTCGAAATGATCGAACGTGTTTATGGCCATCACAGTCCTGACTGGCTTCGTCAAGCCGCCAATGCGCTGGCTGGTCTTGATGGGTTTTCTGGTCCGTCTGGTCCAGAAAAATAATTCAGTTATGCTGATTTTTTGGCCGTTTTGCTGGTGCTGCTGGACAGGATTGAACTGTCGACCTCTCCCTTACCAAGGGAGTGCTCTACCACTGAGCTACAGCAGCATACCGTTGCCTTGGCGCGCTTCGTAACGGGTCAGCGCGCCAAGCGCAAGCCTTAATCGTCGCGGTGGACTTTTTCCATCCGCTCATGACGCTCCTGAGCGTCGATGGACATTGTGGCGATCGGGCGGGCTTCGAGCCGTTTCAGGCCGATCGGTTCTCCGGTCTCTTCGCAGAACCCGTAGCTTCCATCCTCGATACGTTCGAGCGCCATATTGATCTTGGTGATCAGTTTGCGTGCCCGGTCACGGGTCCGAAGTTCGAACGCCCGATCCGTCTCGACGCTGGCGCGGTCGGTAATGTCGGATTCATGTATTCCCCCTTCCGAGAGACTCGCAAGTGTTCCATCGGCTTCTTTCAGAAGATCGACACGCCAGCGCAGAAGTTTCTGCCTGAAGTACTCGACCTGAAGCGGGTTCATGAACTCTTCGTTGTCGGAAGGCCTATAATCCGGCGGCAGCGTAATCATGCGCATCCAATCCCTGGCTGATCCGCCGACGTCCGCTTCTAACAGGCGCAGGCGATAACGCGCGGCTTATAACTACCCAAGGCGCATCCGCCAACCCCGAAGATGCTTTGCCTGTCTCTCGGAAAGCGCGGAAATCTGCGTCTCCGTTAGGGGTTTCTTTACCCTGTAAGGCCATCCTCAACACCTGAGACCCCCAGACCTGTCTAGCAGGCATCAGGATACCCCCTGTCACCCATGCGTTTTATTCTGCGATCTCCGTCATCTTTCCGCCTCCTGATGCAGCGGCTTACCGCGTTCGTCTATGTTGGATTGCTTCTCCTGCCAGGTTTCGCTCTGGCAGCCAGTGTCCGCATCAAGGACATCACGGATATGGAAGGCGTGCGGAGCAACCAGTTGATCGGTTACGGTCTTGTCGTGGGACTGAATGGTACCGGCGACCGACTCACCAATACGATTTTTACGCGCGAAACGCTGATTTCGATGCTGAATCGGCTAGGCGTCAACATTCGGGATCAGGAAACCCAGCTTCAGACACATGACGTTGCCGCAGTCATGGTGACAGCAGATCTCCCGGCTTTTGCGCATGGTGGAAACCGAATTGACGTAACGGTGTCTGCTGCGGGCGATGCATCTTCTCTTACAGGAGGTACGCTGCTGGTCACGCCCCTGATGGCGGCTGATGGTGAGGTTTATGCCGTGGCTCAGGGATCGTTAGCGACAAACGCTTTTTCAGCGCGCGGTGCGGCTGCATCCATCACCCGTAATGTGCCAACGAGCGGACATATTGCGAATGGCGGTATTGTCGAACGGGAGGTTCCTTTCGACCTCAGTCATCGCGCCAATCTGCATCTGAGCCTGCGCAATCCTGATTTCACGACCGCGAGTCGGATCGTGGCGATCATTAACCGGACCTTTGGGCCAATTGCGAATGTTCAGGATCCGCGTACGGTCCTGCTGGATCTGAGCAGCCATGATCCTGTTCCTACGCTTTCGCGAATCGGTGATCTGCTGGTGACGCCCGATACGCCTGCCAAGGTGGTGGTCGATGAAGCCAGCGGAACCATCATAATGGGAGCGGATGTCCGGATCAGCACGGTTGCCGTGGCACAGGGAAATCTGACCGTACAAGTGACCGAAACTCCTCAGGTCTCTCAACCCGGCCCCTTTTCCAATGGCCAGACAGCCATTGTACCTCGCACAAACGTCAAGGTGGATACGGGCAAGAACCAACATCTGGCTGTTGTGCCTGGCGGAACAACGCTCAGGGAGCTTGTTGCGGGCCTGAATGCCCTGGGTGTGGGGCCAAGAGACATGATCAGCATTTTGCAGGCCATCAAGGCAGATGGTGCCCTGCAGGCAGAACTGGAGATGCGTTGATGACCATATCCTCGACCAGCAGCACAATATCATCCGGATTTCCGTTACATGGGCAGAAGGCAGACCCGGCTAAAACCCTCAAGTCTGCCCAGGATTTCGAATCCATGGCTATTAACCAAATGCTTCAGCCCATGTTCGCTACGGAAGACGACAGTGACAATATGTTCAGCGGCGGAGCCGGAGAAAAGCAGTTCCGGCCCATGCTGGTGGAGCAGATTGCCAAACAGATGGAAAACAATGGTGGTATCGGCATGACGGATGCGATTGATCGCCAGATGCTGGCCATGCAGGAGCAGAAATGAGCGCCTCCATTATTCCCGCCATGCAGCGGCTGATCGCCATTCTGGAAGAGGAAAATTCTGCCTTGGAAGAAGCGCGTATCCCGGATGCGTTGGCGCTCCTGCCCGACAAGCAGAATGCCGCCAGAACGCTAGAGCAAGAAGTCGCGGTAGCCAATGATCGAAAAAAGGATTTTTGTCCCTGCTGTCCGGATGATGAAGACAGTGAAGAGCGACTGGAGTCGTCGGCGTTGCCTTATCGAGATTTACTGGAACAGATGACAGAACTGGGCAATCGCAATGGTGAACTTCTGCAAAGGGCAATTACGGCACAGAAGCGTGTGATTGAACTTTTGACCTCAACTCCAGCGACAAGTTTGCCCCAGAACTACGGCAATCAGGGAGCTTACGCCCCGATCAGTGAAAGGCAGGCCTTTTTCACAAGCAGGGCCTGAAACCGTCTGGTCAGTCCTCGGCAAGAATCTGTCTACTGACCTTGACCTTTCCGACGCGCCGGCGGTCCATTTCCAGAACCTCGAATAGCCATCCGCCAAACGCGACCTTGTCTCCACGTGCAGGAACACGCCTGAGAAGCGCCAGCATGACACCGCCAAGGGTATGGTACCCTCCGGCGCCGGGGAGTTCCGGCAGGTTGAGCCGCGAGCGTAGTTCATCCGCAGGCATAAAACCTTCAAAAATATAATCGTCTTCGCCTTCGGCGGCCTGCAGTTCAGACGAAGAGGACTCCGTTTTTTCTTCGCCAACGATTGCCTCCAGAACGTCCGACGGTGTGACGATGCCTTCGAACGAACCGTATTCGTCCAGAACGAACGTAATTCCGAGATTGACCCCGCGCATACGCTCGATCATGTCCTGGGCGCTGAGGCTATCCGGAATAACGGGAGGCTCACGCAGGACCGCATCAATGGAAACCGGAAGTTTCAGCAGCAGCCGGTCCATGATGTCCTTGGCAAGAATGACGCCGACCGGATGATCGACATCGCCTTCACAGACCACAATCCGGGCGTAGGAAGTCTGGCGTAGTTTGCGAACCAGTGTTTCCTGATCCGCATGTCTGTCAATCCAGAAGAGTTCATTGCGCGGCGTCATGATGGCTCTCACCGGTCGGTCTGCCAGACGCAGAAGGCGCTCGATCATGGCCTGTTCGTCGGTTTCTAGTACGCCCGCCCGTGCACCTTCGGCGAGGACAGCCTTCAGTTCCTCTTCCGTCACGGCAGCGCGCGTCAGAGGTCCGATCCGGAGCGCCCGGAGCACCAAAGAGGATGTGCCGCTCAGCAGCCAGACGATCGGTTGTGCTATCCGCGCGACGCCAACCAGAAGCCAGGCCAGACGTGAAGCAATGGCTTCCGGTTGTTGCAGGGCAATCTGTTTGGGAATCAGTTCACCGAAAACCAGCATGGCAAAGGTGATGATTGCGACAACGAGAACCATCGAGATTTCGCTGGCAATCGGGCGCAGTGAGGGAATATCCGCAATCCAGGGCGTGACGGTACTCTCCATCTGGCTGCCGCCAAACGTACCTTCAAGAATGGACACCAGCGTCATGCCGACCTGAACGGTCGGCAGGAAACTGTGCGGATCTTCCGCCAGACGGATTGCAGTTGTTGCGCCCCGGACTCCCTGCTTGGCCAGAACCTCAAGCCGTGGCCGTTTCGCCGAAATGAGAGCCATTTCTCCCATGGCAAACACGGCATTGAGGAAAATGAGCAGGCAGATAACAAGAATAGGGGTCAGCATGGTCCGGCCGGAATAATGAATGGCCAATCATAACAGGACGACTGACGGATGCCATGCCATTCATTTGGTGAGTGTAGACGCCAGGCTTGTCCATAAAAAAACCGGCTCACAGGGAGCCGGTTTTTTCGTGCGGATTAAACAAATCCGTTTTCAGTCTGCTGCGTCGGCAGCTTCTGAAACTGTATTGGCAGCCGGGCGGCCGTTGACACGGACACGCGGGCCACGAGCGGGCTTGGCGCCTGTGGAAATGCGTTCCATCTGCTGCTGGACCTGCGCTTCATAGCCGTATTCGGCAGGACGCTGGTTGGCGAGCGAGATTTCCGGAACCATCGGCTTTTCGGTCTCGGGGCCGAACAGGGCGACCTTCGCGATGTGCCAGGGGCGTGCGACAGCGTCCATGACGGCTGTGGATTCGTAACCGGAATGCACCATGCAGTCGGCGCATTTCTCATATGCGCCTGTGCCGTACTGCTCCCAGGCCGTATCTTCCATCAGCTCCTTGAAGGTCTTGGCATAACCTTCGCCGAGCAGATAGCACGGACGCTGCCAACCAAAGACCGTACGCAGCGGCTTGCCCCAAGGCGTGCAGTGATAGTTTTCATTGCCTGCCAGGAAGTTCAGGAACAGCGGGGACTGCGTGAAGCGCCATTTCTTGCCTTTTCCAAGGCGGAATACGTCGCGGAAAAGCTGCTTTGTCTTCTGGCGGTTCAGGAAGTGCTCCTGATCCGGTGCGCGCTCGTAGGCATAGCCCGGAGCCGTCATGATGCCGTCAACGCCCAGGGCCATGACTTCATCGAAGAAGGCTGCGAGACGTTCGGGGACGACTCCATCGAAGACGGTGCAGTTGATCGAGACGCGGAAGCCACGGGATTTTGCAAGGCGGATGGCCGCTACGGCACGGTCATACACGCCGTCCTGACACACCGAGGCGTCATGCATCACCTGATCGCCGTCAAGATGCACGTCCCAGGAGAAGAACGGGGAGGGTTCGTAATCGTCGAGCTTCTTTTCAAGCAGCAGCCCGTTCGTGCACAGGTAGACGTATTTTTTGCGCCCGATCAAACCTTTGACGATCTGGGGCATTTCCTTGTGCAGGAGGGGTTCACCACCGGCGATTGCAATGACAGGAGCACCGGCTTCCGTGTCGGCATCCAGACATTCCTGAAGGCTGAGACGCTGGTTCAGGATCTGCGCCGGATAGTCGATCTTGCCGCAACCGGCGCAGGCCAGATTGCAACGGAACAGCGGTTCGAGCATCAGGACCAGCGGATATCGCTTGCGGCCCGTGAGGTGCTGCTTGACAACGTACCGTCCGACTCGGACAGCCTGCATCAAAGGAACGGCCATTATAATCCTCTGGTTCTAGCCTCCGGAAGGTGCGTCCATCAGGGCGCCCGGGGCCTTGCACATCGTGGATGGCCCGTGGCCCCCTTTTCTGCCCCGGTTTTGAAAACCGGAAAACGTGAAGGACCATCGGGCGTTAGATTGACTGCCTATAGACCCATTGTCGTGTTCGCCTCAATGTCAGACGGCATATTTCGTACCGCCCCTGTGGCTAATCGAGCACAGATGGCTTTATGGATGCCAGAACTTGATACAGGGAACTTGATACATTGTGTCATGAACCTGATCTCTATGCCCGGAATTGTCTACCAGGACGAAAGTACGACCATGATTTGCCGTTTTTCCCCGAAAGTGACTCTGTCTCTTCTGTCTGCCTGCCTTCTGACAGGGCCTGTTGCGTTGACGTCGCTCTCTCCGGCAGCGCTGGCCGATGCGGCAGAGGTGGTTATGCCGGCGGATTCCGCTGCTGCCGTGGCGCCTGTCACAGCTCTCTATGACGCGCTGAAGGTTGCCCAGAAAACCGGAAAAACCGCCCAGCAGCGCGCAACGATGATTGCTCCTGCCGTGGATCATGCGTTTGATCTTGAAGCGATTCTTCGTCGCTCAGTCGGTGTACGTTATAACAGTCTGAGCCCTTCGGATCGCACGCGCCTTCTGGGATCGTTCCGTCAGTTCACGATCGCGCACTATGCCGCATCGTTTAAGCCTCAGGCGCAGGCCGCATTTACCGTCTCTCCACAGACGCGCCCCAATCCGACCGGAGGTGTGATTGTTGATACGACGATCGGCGGGACAGATGGCGCAGAAGCCGTGCCCATCGACTACATCATGACGAATGGAGCGTCGGGCTGGCGGATTACGGACGTTCTTCTGAACGCGCATATCAGTCAGGTCGCCGCGCAGCGTTCCGATTTCGGGGGTGCCCTGAGCCAGGGCGGTGCCAATGGTCTGGCCGATCATCTGGACGACAAGACAGCCCATTTCCTGCATGACTGAGCCCGGTTTCGCGATGGCAGTCTTTCCCAAAAGCGTTTGGGAAGGCTAGAACACCGTCGTGCCCTTACCTCTTACCATTGCAGCCAGCGTCTGTGCCCTTGTTTCTGCCGCTGGAAACCTACAGGCGCTGACGGGCGCCCTCCTGCTCGCCCGGTTCCGTCGCACGGAGCGCCGCGCGGATGACGCGCTGCGCCTGTTCGAGCGGACATGGCCCGCCGTCACGGTCATGAAGCCTCTGCACGGCAACGAGCCGCTGCTGGAGGATGCGCTGGAAAGCGTCTTCACACAGGACTATTCCGACTTTCAGATCGTCTTTGGCGTACAGGACGCGCAGGACACTGCTCTGGCCGTTATTGAACGCCTTCGATTACGCTATCCGCAGGTTCCGGTCAGTGTAGTGATTGATCCGCGCGAATATGGTCCGAACCGCAAGGTCGGGAATCTGATGAACATGTACGGGGAGGCCCGCCATGACATTATCGTGATCTCCGACTCGGATATTCACGCCAGTCCCAATTATCTACGTCATGTTGTGACGAGTCTGGAAGAGCAGGGAACCGGTCTGGTGACGACCCTGTATTCTGGCCGTCCTGCTGCCGGGACGCTCGTACAGCAACTCGGTGCGTGTCAGATTAATCATAATTTCCTGCCCGGCGTCATGATGTCCCGTTTTCTGGGGCGTCAGGACTGTCTGGGCGCGACCATGGCCCTGCGGCGTCAGACCCTTGAAGAGATCGGTGGTCTTGAGGCGCTGGTTGATCATGTGGCGGATGATGCCGAGTTGGGTCAACTCATCCGGGGTCGGGGCGACAATATCGCCATCGCCCCGACCCTGACCCACACGACTGTGGGCGAACATTCGCTCGGCGAGCTGCTGGCGCATGAGCTGCGCTGGGGGCGGACCGTCAAAAATGTCGCGCCGGTCGGCTATGGTCTGTCATCCATTCAGCTTCCCTTATTCTGGGCTGTGACGGCCGTGCTGTTCCGTCCGAATGCCTGGTGGACATGGCTCCTGCTGCTTCTGACATGGCTGCTCCGTGCCATCGGAAGCCGCATCATGGACCGTGCCACGGACTGTCCGCTCCCCAGCGTCATCCCGCTTCTGGTCATCCGTGACTGGCTGTCTGCTGCCATCATGGTGGGCAGTGCGCGCGGATCGCGCGTTGCATGGCGGGGCAGAACGGTCCATATCGCCCGAAGAAAACGTAATTCCGTGTCCTGCGCCCCCTCGCTCCAGGCCGGCGCCACCCAAAGGAGTGTCCGATCATGATGAGAACCCTTTTTCTCCAGCCTCCTTCCTTCGACGGCTTTGACGGTGGCGCGGGCTCCCGCTACCAGGCAAAGCGCGAAATCAAGTCCTTCTGGTTTCCGACATGGCTGGCCCAGCCCGCCGCTCTTGTTCCCGGATCGCGTCTGATTGATGCTCCTCCCGCCAAGATGGGCATGGACCCCATCCTCGAAGACGTAAAGAACCGCGACCTCGTCGTCATCCATACGTCCACGCCGTCCTTCGCTTCTGACGTCCGCGTGGCGCAGATGATCAAGGATGCCAATCCGAAGATCATGATCGGCATGGTCGGCGCGAAGGTGGCCGTCCAGCCGACCGAGAGCATGGAGAAAGGCAGCCCGATCGACTTCGTGGCGCGCAACGAGTTCGATTTCACCATCAAGGAAATCGCCGAAGGCAAGCCACTTGCGGAAGTGGATGGCATCACCTGGCGCAACGAGAAGGGTGAGATCGTCGCGAACAAGGATCGCGCGATGATCGAAGACATGGACAGCCTGCCGTTCGTGACCGAGGTTTACAAGCGTGACCTCAACATCAACGACTACTTCATCGGCTATCTGAAGCACCCCTACATCTCGATCTATACGGGCCGTGGCTGCAAGTCGCGCTGCACGTTCTGCCTGTGGCCGCAGACGGTGGGCGGCCATCGTTACCGGACCCGCAGCCCCGAGCATGTGGCTGCCGAAGTGCGGCTGGCCAAGCAGTACTTCCCCGAAGTGCAGGAATTCATGTTCGATGATGACACCTTCACGGACGATCTGCCGCGCGCCGAAGCCATTGCCCGCGAAATGGGTAAGCTCGGTGTCACATGGTCCTGCAACGCCAAGGCGAATGTTCCTTACGACACCCTGAAGATTCTCAAGGAAAACGGCCTGCGTCTGCTGCTCGTCGGGTATGAGAGCGGCAACCAGCAGATCCTTCACAACATCAAGAAGGGCATGCTGGTCGAAACGGCCAAGGAATTCACGCGCAACTGCCACAAGCTGGGCATCAAGATCCACGGAACCTTCATCGTCGGCCTGCCGGGCGAGACGAAGGAGACCATTCAGGAGACGATCCAGTTCGCTAAAGAGATTAACCCGCATACGCTGCAGGTGTCCCTGGCCGCGCCATATCCCGGCACGTTCCTGCACAAGCAGGCGACGGAAAATGGCTGGCTGAACGAGGCGGAAGCCGAACTGATTGATGAGAGTGGCGTGCAGATTGCACCGCTGCATTATCCGCATCTGTCGCATACGGAAATCTTCGAGAGCGTCGAGGAGTTCTACCGCAAGTTCTACTTCCGCGGCTCCAAGATCGCCTCCATCGTCAACGAGATGATCCGCAGCCCGCAGATGATGAAGCGTCGTCTGCGCGAAGGTGTGGAGTTCTTCCAGTTCCTCAAGGACCGTCACGCCGCCTGAGCGGCGCGCCTGACGTATTATTTTTCAGGGGTCATGGCGCATGTCATGGCCCCTTTTTTGTGAGGTCCGCCATGACATCCAGTTCCCTGCGCCGCGCCATCGTCTCTGCCGATGATTTCGGCATGAGCCTCGAAGTCAACGAGGCTATCGAACAGGCTCATCGCAGCGGCATCCTGTCTACAGCCAGTCTGATGGTTGCCGGAGATGCCGCCGAGGATGCCATCCGGCGAGCGAAGACGATGCCGGATCTGAAAGTCGGGCTGCATGTCGTGGCGATTGAGGGCAAGTCCGTGCTCGATCTGCCTGCCATTACGGACGAACAGGGATGGTTCGGGCAGAACCAGCTTCGTCTGGGTGTGGAGTATTTCTTCAGTCCGCAGGTCCGGAGCGCCCTGCGTCGGGAAATCGCGGCCCAGTTTCGCGCCTTTGCCGCGAGCGGACTGACGCTCGATCATGCCAATGCCCACAAACACATGCATCTGCATCCGACGGTCGGGCGCTTTCTGATCGAGTCCGGTCTGGCGTATGGAGTGCGGGCGGTGCGCTCGCCATTTGAGCCGCCGGAGCCTGTCGAAGCCAACGACACGTTGGGAGACCGCGCCCTGCGTCACTGGATCGGCGTACTGCGTCACCAGATCCGCAAAGCGGGGCTAAAAACCAATGACTGGTGTTTCGGGCTGCGCTGGTCAGGCCATATGACGCCGGACCATATCCGCGGCCTCATTCCACGTCTGCCAGTGGGCACGAGCGAAATCTATTTTCACCCCGCCACGTCTCAGGACGTCATGATGAAGCGCTTCATGCCGGGTTATGAGCAGGAGGGCGAACTGGCCGCGCTTCTGGACCCGGCGGTGCGGGAGGCATTCGACCGGTCTGGGGTCACCCGCATTGGCTGGGCCGATCTGTAAGACCGGCCCAGCGACACGCCTCAAGCTTTAAGCGTGAACGTTTCGGTCGGGCGGGCACCGTAACGGGTGATGATCTCACCGGCCGCCTGATTGCCCAGCTTCGCGCAGGTGATGAGGTCGTGCTTCTTGCTCAGCCCGGCGAGGAAGCCTGCTGCGAACGCATCGCCAGCGCCCGTGGTGTCCACGACCTTCACTTCGGTCGTCGGAACGTCATGGCGCTCGCCTTCACCGATCACGACCGCACCTTTTTCGCTGCGCGTGATGACGGCCAGCTTGGTTTCAGCGGCAACCTGCGTGACGGCTTCTTCGAAATCCGTAACTTCGTACAGGGCCAGAAGTTCGGCCTCGTTGGCGAACAGGATGTCCACATGGCCCGCCACAAGCTCGTGGAAGGCCGCGCGGTGGCGTTCCACACAGAACGTGTCGGATAGCGTCAGGGCGACCTGGCGGCCAGCCTTGCGGGCCAGACGGGCTGCGTGTTCGAATGCTTCCTGAGCCTGCGGCTTGTCGTAGAGATAGCCTTCCAGGTAGGTGATGGCCGCATCCGCCACGACGGACTCATGCACGTCCTCGGGCGTGAACTCCGTGCAGGCGCCGAGATAGGTGAACATCGTGCGCTGGCCTTCGGGCGTCACCAGAACGATGCAGCGCGCGGTTGGCGTGCCATCGGCAGCCGGAAGCGGCTCGGACGGGAAGGTGATGCCCTGTTCGCGGATGTCGCGCGTGAAATGGTCGCCGGCTTCATCAGCTGTGACCTTGCCGAGATAGGCCACTTTTGCACCCATACGGGCCGCCACGACGGCCGTGTTGGCGCCAGAGCCGCCGCCTGTCACGTTTTCGATATCCACGCGGCTTTCGATGGCGTGCGCCGTGGCAGCGTCGATCAGGGTCATGCTCCCGGCAGCAGCGCCAAGCCCGTCGATCAGGTCCTGGCCCACAGGGGCGAGAACGTCGACGATGGCATTGCCGATACACAGAAGGTCATGCTGGGGTGCAGACATTGGAACTCCGGTCAGGTCGCTGAAAACTTCAGAAAAAAACATTTAACGGGCAGGCTGCGCCATTAAATCAACACGATCATAGGTGCCCTCTGGGTTCACGCCAACTCCCGGTTACCCCGACGCCGTTTTCATCCGTGAGATTTCGTCACATTTATGGAAATGCGCGTCTTGTCCCGCCGGGTCGTGAGCGTGTAGCCTTGTCGAAAGACCGGCTCCCGAATGGTCTGTCTGCGAGCGTCCAGTTCTCGCAACGGATCGTTCGGGAGACGTCCGAGACAGAATAGAGTGTTCTTTTCCAGATCCGCAGCGGGGTTTCCTTGTTCAGAAGACGCAAACCGGAAGATGACTCCAAGCCTGTCGAGAACGGCAAACTTGCAGGTCAGCCCATTTTCCCCAACCGGCCGGACGCTCCCAGCCAGACGGCTCCCGCGTCAGGATCCGGATCGCCCTCCAGTCCCACACCTGCCCAGCAGCCCAACCAGCAGAAGGACCCCGCGCCCATGGGTCGTACCCCTTTCCCGGCACCGCCGTCTTCCAATTCTCCGACGGGCGTAACGCCGGCAGGGGCACCGCGCCCCGGTGTGGCCGCCGTTCCGGGCGCACCGCGCCAGACCGGCCCGGAGCGTCGTACGCTTGTTGTCGGCCGTGGCATCAGCGTTCAGGGCTCTGTGCAGGACGCCGAGCGCCTCGTTGTTGAAGGCACGGTCGAGTCCAGCATGATCCATGCTGCCGAGCTTCAGGTCACGCATGGCGGCGTATTCCGGGGGGGCGTTGAGGTTGAAGACGCGGAACTGGCTGGCACGATCGACGGCACCCTGACCGTCAATGGCAGCCTCACGATCCGTGCGACCGGTCGCCTTATTGGCAAGGTGAAGTGCCGCCGCCTTCAGGTTGAAGATGGTGGTCAGATCACGGGCCAGCTCGAAATGATCACGGATGGCGCACCGGCACGTCCGGCTGTGAGCGAAGCTGCCAAGGCTGAGCCTGCCGCCGGTGAAGGCGCCAGCGAAGCCCCCTGATTCGTTATCGCGGACCAGCAGAAAGGCCCGTTCCCTCACCGGGGCGGGCTTTTTTGTGTCCGGTCCGGACCTTCCGGCGGCAGAGCAACAGACAGGGCCGCCCCGACAGGAGAAATCCCCTTCATGACATCCCGTCTGCTCTCCACGTTGGCTGTGGCACTGCTATGCGCGCCATTAGCCGCATCCGCTCAGGGCTTTTTCGGTCAGAATACTGTACCCCACAGCACGCATGACATGCCAGCACAGTGTGACAATGCGCGTTTCCTCGCCGATCAGCAGGGGTTGGAACAGAGCGGCCCGACCGGCATCGACCTGCCCGAGCATCTGTGTGGACAGGTTCTGGCGGTCTCCCCCAGAGCAAAACGCACCCGCAGCGGCTGGCACGGCTATTTCTATCTGTTGGTCGGGCAGGGGGTCTCCATTCGGATCGTTTCCGATCTGGACCAGATGAATGCACCGCAATGGCCCTGGGTCAGCAAGGGCGATCAGGTTGAGGTCCAAGGCCGCTACTATTACGACAGCCTGCGTCGTCAGGGTGTGGACTGGACGCATCATGGCACAGGCCGCAAATGGCCCTGGCCTGGCTATGTCGTGGTGAACGGTAACCGCTACCAGTAACAAAAAAGGCCCGTGAGACACTGTCTCACGGGCCTTTTTCTGAGATGCAAAGCTTCAGCTTGTCGCTTCGTCTTTCTTCGAAGCGCCGTCCTCGCCCTTGGCGTTATCCTCGCCTTCGAGAATATCGAAGTCGAGCGCACCGTTCTTCATGCCAATCCGAACGGCACCCCCCTGAGCCAGCCGTCCGAAGAGCAATTCTTCGGCCAGAGGCTTTTTGATGTATTCCTGAATGACGCGTCCCAGCGGGCGCGCGCCATACAGCCGGTCATATCCACGCTCCGCAAGCCATTCCTTTGCGCTCGAGGAAATCTCGATCGTCACATGGCGGTCGGCAAGCTGGGCTTCGAGCTGAAGCACGAACTTTTCGACCACGCGGCCCACGGTCTCAGGCGTGAGGTTGGCGAAGGGAATGATCGCGTCCAGACGATTGCGGAATTCCGGGGTGAACAGGCGTTTGACCGCCTCTTCGTCCTCGCCACTCCGCGCCGTCCGTCCAAACCCGATTGCTTCCTTGGACAGGTCCGCTGCGCCCGCATTGGTGGTCATGATTAGGATCACGTTGCGGAAATCAACGACCTTGCCGTTGTGATCCGTCAGACGACCATGATCCATAACCTGAAGCAGGACATTGAACAGGTCCGGATGGGCCTTTTCGATTTCGTCCAGCAGCAGGACTGCGTGCGGATGTTGGTCGATCGCATCCGTCAGCAGGCCGCCTTGATCGAATCCGACATAGCCCGGAGGCGCACCGATCAGACGCGAGATCGAATGACGCTCCATGTATTCGGACATGTCGAAGCGGATCAGCTCAATCCCGAGCGAGTTGGAAAGCTGCTTGGCGACTTCCGTCTTGCCGACGCCTGTGGGGCCGGAGAACAGATAGTTGCCGATCGGCTTTTCCGCATCGCGCAGTCCGGCGCGGGACAGCTTGATCGCCGCAGCCAGCGCGTCGATCGCCTTGTCCTGCCCGAAGACCATGTTCCGCAGGTCCCGCTCCAGATGGCGCAGGGTCTCGCGGTCATCGGCCGAGACGCTTTTGGGCGGGATGCGGGCGATCTTGGCGATAGCCTCTTCCACGTCCTTCAGCGTCACGGTCTTGCGGCGCTTGTTCTCGGGGATAAGCATCCGTGCTGCACCAACTTCGTCGATCACGTCGATCGCCTTGTCTGGCAGCTTGCGGTCATGGACATACTTGGCCGCAAGTTCGACTGCACCACGGAGCGCTTCTTCCGTGTAGCGGACCTTGTGATGCTTTTCGTATGTGCCCTTCAAGCCGCGGAGAATTTTGATTGCGTCTTCAACCGAGGGCTCCGGCACATCGATTTTCTGGAAGCGGCGGACAAGCGCCCGGTCCTTCTCGAAATGCTGACGGAACTCTTTATAGGTTGTCGAGCCGATGCAACGCAGCGTCCCCGCAGCCAGGGCAGGCTTGAGCAGGTTGGACGCATCCATTGCCCCACCCGAAGTCGCACCTGCGCCAATGACGGTGTGGATTTCGTCGATGAACAGGATGGCGCCAGGGGTCTGGTCCATTTCCGTCACCACGGCCTTCAGCCGCTCTTCGAAATCGCCACGATAGCGCGTGCCGGCCAGAAGCGAGCCCATGTCGAGCGAGTAGATCGTGCTATTCAGCAGAACTTCCGGCACGTCGCCTTCCACGATCCGTTTGGCCAGACCTTCGGCAATCGCCGTCTTGCCGACGCCGGGATCGCCAACATAAAGCGGATTGTTCTTCGTGCGGCGGCACAGGATCTGGATGGTGCGTTCGATTTCCTGATCGCGCCCGATGAGCGGATCGATCCGTCCTTCACGCGCACGTTCGTTCAGATCGACGCAATAGGTCGCGAGTGCGCCTTCCTTGGGTGTTTCCTTGCGCTCCTCGCGCTCGGATGTGTCCTTGGAGGCCGCAGCCGCGCGCCGTCCTGCACCCCGATCCGGAGCCTTGGCGATACCGTGCGAGATGAAATTGACTGCATCGAGTCGTGTCATGTCCTGCAGCTGCAGGAAATAGACGGCGTGACTTTCACGTTCGGCAAACAGAGCCACAAGCACGTTTGCGCCCGTAACCTCGTCGCGCCCCGTGCTCTGCACATGGATGGCCGCGCGCTGGATCACGCGCTGGAAAGCAGCGGTCGGTTTGGGTTCCGTCGGACGTTCCGCCGCTAGTCCGGCCAGATCCTTGTCCAGGAAATCCGTCAGATCGGAGCGCAGCTTGTCGAGATCGATGCCGCAGGCCCGGAAGACCGTCAGAGCATCGTCGTCTTCTGTCAGCGCGAGCAGAAGATGTTCGAGGGTTGCATATTCATGACGCCGGTCACCTGCGAATGTCAGGGCGCGGTGGAGTGTCTGTTCGAGCGTACGGGACAGCATGTGATGGCGCTCCTCTCGACCTCTCGTGGGAAAGGTATCTTGTCGCGGAGTAACGTGTAACGCCAGTCAGAAACGCAGATGGAAACAAGAAATTATCCTGCGCCCGAGCTTTTCTGCCTGTCAGACGGATCAGTCTTTTTCGATCGTGCACTGAAGGGGGTGCTGGTTCTGGCGGGCCAGATCCATCACCTGTGTCACCTTGCTTTCAGCCACTTCATAGGTGAACACCCCGCAGACTCCGACGCCGCGCTGGTGAACCTGAAGCATCACGGACGTTGCCTCGTCCCGGGTCTTGGCAAAGAAGCGCTCCAACACATGCACCACGAACTCCATGGGCGTGTAGTCGTCGTTGAGCATCAGAACCTTGTACATGGAAGGTTTGCGCGTCCGGGTTCTGGGGCGCACCACCACGCTGACTTCAAGGTCCTGATCCCCGTCTCTCCTGTCCGGCCCATGAGGCGGAATGGAGTCGGGAGACTCCGGCCCCATACGGGCTGGACTCCGTAAAGACGCGACACCGGAAAGGCCGTTTGGACAGGGGAGAAGATCGTAAGAAGACATGACGGGTATGATATGGTGCGAATTTCGGTCTTGAGAAGGGCTGCAAGCCCCTGAAATAAGGTTTTTATGCGTCGGGTGCCACGATGCTGCCTCCTTTCCGCCCTGCTTACGAAAAATTAAGGAAAGTCCTTCAAAGCTGGTGGACGGGAAGTTTTCAATGCGCCTAGACTGCCTGTGATACAGGTGGCTCCAGAGCCAGAAATCCTTCCCGAGACGACGTTCCGTTCAGAGGCTGTCAGTAAATGCGTTTCCCGTTCCAGAAAGCTTTTCTGTTGTGCGCCATGACGGCCATGGGGCTGGGATCGGCGAAGGCGCAATATGCCGGACATGTTTCAAGCTATGTGATGGATGCCAAGACAGGCGCTGTCCTCTCGGCGACGGACGCTGAACTGCAACGCTATCCTGCGTCTCTGACGAAGCTCATGACGCTCTATCTCACGTTCCGCGCCCTTGAGGCGCATCAGATTACGCTGGACGAGCAGGTTCCGGTGTCCATCCACGCTTCCATTCAGGCTCCCTCCAAACTGGGTCTTGTGCCGGGAACGAAGCTGACGGTAGAGCAGGGCATTCTGGGACTCGTCACGAAATCTGCCAATGACGCTGCCTGCGCTCTTGGTGAGTTTCTCGGTGGCGGGGACGAAGTGCGTTTCGCCCAGCTCATGACGCAGCAGGCCCGGGCTCTGGGGATGGTCAATACGACCTTTCGCAATGCGTCCGGTCTGCCCGATCCGGATCAAGTTACGACAGCACATGATCTGGCCCTGCTGTCGCAGCATCTGATTGCGGATTTCCCGCAATATTATCACTATTTCAACGTCCCCTCCTTTTATTTCCATCGCCGTATGGTTCCGAACCATGATCCGATGCTGAAAATCTATGCGGGCGCTGATGGTCTCAAGACGGGCTATACCGATCTGGCTGGCCACAACCTCATTACCTCTGCCCAGCGCGGCAATGTGCGCCTGATCGGCGTGGTCATGGGGTCTTCCAGCAATGCACGTCGTTCCATGGAAATGGTGGCTCTGCTCGATAAGGGGTTTGCGGATGAAGGTGTCGCGCCTCAACCGCTGCTTCATCCGGCTGCACCATCCGGTATCCTGATGGCGTCTGCCCGTCGTCGCGGCCGTTTCCATCGTGGCTTCCTGCTGGCGTCTTCACGTCCTATGGAAGTCGCCGATGCGCCAACGGCGCCGCGCCGTTATGGCCGGATTTCGCACCATGGGGCAGCGGTACGCATGGTCAGCGTGCGCCATGTCGTCGCTCACAAAAAGCACTCCCGGCACAGTTGATCCTGAAAATCTGACCTGCCGCCTTGCGATCCAGTCCGGACAGACGCATTTTGTCCGGGCTTTTTGAAGATTGAAGGATCGGGCAGCAGGTATGGATCATGCACGGGGTATCGTTCTCTACGATCAGGACGATTTCAAACATCTGCATCGTGTTGGCCGTCTGACGGCAGAGGCGCTGGACATGATCACGCCCCATGTGCAGCCCGGCGTGACCACGGAAGAGCTGAACCAGCTGATCCACGACTTCACGATCGCCCATGGTGCCACGCCTGCTCCGCTGAACTATCGCGGCTATCCGAAATCCTGCTGTATTTCGATCAACCATGTCGTGTGTCACGGGATTCCCGGCCCGAAGAAGTTGTCCAACGGTGACATCGTGAATATTGACGTCACTTCCATTCTGGATGGCTGGTACGGTGACAGCTCGCGCATGTATGTCGTGGGCAAGGCGCCGAAGAAGGCAGAAAAACTGGTCGACGTGACGTATGAGGCCCTGATGCGCGGGATTGCGCAGGTGCGCCCCGGCAAGACGCTTGGCGATATCGGACATGCCATTCAGGAATATGCGGAAGCCAACCGTTTTTCCATCGTGCGGGATTTTTGTGGCCATGGCATTGGCCGGGATTTCCATGCCGAACCGAATGTCCTGCACTATGGCCGTCCGGGTGAGGGCGTGAAGCTCGTGGAGGGTATGGTGTTCACGATCGAGCCCATGCTGAATATCGGCCGTCCGGACGTGAAAATTCTTGATGATGGCTGGACAGCTGTAACCCGTGACCGCACCCTGTCTGCCCAGTTCGAGCATCAGGTCGGCGTGACGGCTGATGGTTGCGAAATTTTCACCCTGTCCCCCAAAGGCTACACCAAGCCCCCTTATGGAGAGACCGCATGAGAGCGTTTTCGCTTCTTCTCGCCACGGCCCTGATCAGTGGCACGACGCTTGCCAATGCGGCTCCGCAGGCGCTGAGTTCGGCGCATGATCCGCTGGCTTTCGGCCCGGATAATGTTAGCGCCGGTGTGCTGACGTCAGGCCGTCATGGCATGGTGGTCTCGGCGCAGCATCTCGCGTCCGATGCCGGTGCGAAAATCCTTGCGCAGGGCGGCAATGCGGTCGATGCGGCCGTGGCCGTCGGTTATGCTCTGGCCGTGGTTTATCCCGCAGCCGGGAATATCGGGGGCGGCGGGTTCATGACCCTGCGTCTGAAAACCGGCCAGACGATCTTCATCGATTTCCGTGAACATGCGCCTGCCGCTGCCACAGCTACGATGTATCAGGATGCTTCGGGTAAAGTCATTCCGGGTCTGTCCACTGAAGGCTGGAAAGCCGTTGCGGTTCCGGGAACGGTCGCCGGACTGGATTCTATTCTGCAGAAATGGGGACATCTGCCGCGCGCCAAGGTGATGGCACCGGCGATTGCACTGGCCCGGGACGGCTTCGTTCTGAACCAAGGCGATGCGGACCTTCTGCACACCTCGACGCGCTATTTCCAGCATGACCCCTATGCCCGCGCCTTCTATCTGCGCCCCGATGGCACGCCGCTTCAGGTGGGCGACCGTCTGGTCCAGAAGGATCTGGCGGACTCGCTGGAACTGATCGCGAAAGAGGGTCCGAAGGCGTTCTATGACGGTCCGATCGCGAAAGAGATCGTGCGCGCCAGCACCGAAGGCGGCGGGATTCTTCAGCTTTCCGATTTCCAGAACTATCATATCCGCCACCTTGACCCGATCCGCTGCACGTATCGGGGCTATACGATTGACACGGCTCCCCCGCCGAGCGGTGGTGGCGTTGCGCTCTGCGAAATCCTGAACATTCTCTCCGGCTATGACATGCATGCGCTCGGCCTGCACACGGCGCCAGCCGTACAGCGCGAGGTCGAGGCCATGCGTCATGCCTATTCCGACCGGCGCGATCTGGGCGATCCGGATTTCGTCCATAATCCTGTCGAACACCTGATCGACCCCGCTTACGCCTATCAGATCCGCCAGGGCATTCCGACCGATCATGCTCTCGCGTCCAGCACCCTCAGGGCAGGGGAAGCGCTTCCCGCACCTGTCGCGCAGGCGGCCCCGGACACGCAGGAAAAGCATGAGACGACACAGTTTTCCGTGCTCGATCATGAGGGAACGGCTGTTTCGGCAACCTATACGCTCAATGGCTGGTTCGGCGCGGGCGTGATGGGTGGCCATACTGGCATCTGGATGAACGACGAGATGGATGATTTCTCGTCCAAGCCGGGTGCGCCCAACATGTTCGGCATTGTCGGTTCGGAAGCCAATGCGATTGCGCCGGGCAAGACGCCGCTGTCTTCGATGTCGCCGTCCATCGTCTCGCGTGATGGCAAGGTCGTTATGGTGATCGGTAGCCCCGGCGGTTCGCGCATTCCGACGATTACGCTCTCCGCCATTCTCGGGGTGATCGATTACGGGCTGGATATCCGTCAGGCCATCGACCTGCCGCGAATCCATGAACAGTGGGAGCCTTCGGCTGTTGAGCTTGAGCAGGGCGCGCTGTCTGACGCAGCCATGCAGACTCTCCAGGCCGAAGGGTACGCCTTGTCGCCACATCGTCCGTGGGGTGTGGCTGAAGGCATCCTTGCCGATCGCCCCAGCCTGAAGGCCCCGAAGACCGGTCTGATCTATGGTGCGGCCGACCCGCGGCACATGGGCGGTGCGGCTGTCGGCGAATAAGACGCGGGAATGAGGGCGTACTCTGATGATTGGGGGTTGTCAGACACCCCTCTCTCCGTGTTAGGAGAGCGCCGGGAGGTCGGCTTTGGACGGATACCTTGCCAACCCGGTCAGGTCCGGAAGGAAGCAGCCGCAGTGAGTTTTATCCGGGTTGAATGTCCGGCCTCCTACCTCACACAGTTACCGGACGCTCTTTTTTATGCAGCGTCCCGACCGTTTCCTGACGGTCCCATCCTCCGTGCTGAGGGTTCGACATTTCCATGACAGACGAAAACGACGATCTCCCCCTGCCGCCCGACACTGGTGGCGGTTTTTTCGGAGACGCACCAGCACAGGACATTCCTGCGCCCCCGGCTGCCGAGGCCGCGCCTTATCGCGTTCTGGCCCGCAAATACCGGCCGCAGACTTTTGATGATCTGATCGGGCAGGACTCGCTCGTCCGCATCCTGCGCCGCGCGTTCGAGCTCAAGCGTGTGGCCCATGCCTTCATGCTGACGGGTGTGCGCGGTGTGGGCAAGACGACGACTGCCCGCATCATTGCCCGCGCTCTGAACTGCATTGGCCCGGACGGCAACGGTGGCCCGACCGCCGATCCCTGCGGTGTCTGTGCCAACTGCACTGCTATTCTGGCGGATCGTCATCCCGACGTGCTGGAAATGGATGCCGCCTCCCGCACGGGCGTGGATGATGTGCGCGAAATCATTGAAGCCACGCGTTTTCGCCCGATGCAGGCGCGCATGAAGGTCTTCATCATCGATGAAGTCCACATGCTGTCTCGCAATGCCTTCAATGCGTTGCTCAAAACGCTTGAAGAGCCGCCGCCGCAGGTCACGTTTATTTTCGCCACGACCGAACTGCGCAAGGTTCCGGTCACGGTTCTGTCCCGTTGTCAGCGTTTCGATCTGCGCCGTGTTCCGCAATCTCTGCTGGCCGGACATTTCCACAATATCGCGCTGAAGGAAGGGGCGACCCTTTCGGAAGACGCGCTTGCCCTGATCGCCCGTGCGGCGGATGGCTCCGTGCGTGACGGGCTTTCGCTGCTCGATCAGGCCATCGCGCAGGGGGCCAGTGATGCGGATGCCGTGGCCGACATGCTGGGTCTGGCGGATCGTGGTCTGATTTTCGATCTGCTGGACGCGCTCATGGCGGGCAAGCCTGCTGATGCGCTGGACCTGACCGATCAGGCCTATGCCCGCGGTGCTGATCTGGGTGTGCTGCTGGCGGATCTGCTGGATCTGCTGCATCTGATTTCACGTCTCAAGGCCATTCCGTCCCTGAGGGAAGGCCGGGATCTGCCGGAGGCCGAGCGCACACGTGGCGGGGCTCTGGCAGATCGTCTGTCTAACGCCGTTCTGGGGCGCGCATGGCAGATCCTGCTTAAAGGTGTGCAGGAAATCGAGACGGCCCCGGATCGTCGTCAGGCGGCTGAGATGGTGCTGATCCGTCTGTGCCATGCCAGCCTTCTGCCGACGCCGGACCGGCTGATTCGTCAGTTGACGGAAGGGGGGCAGGACCTGTCCCTTCCGGTATCGCCTCATACGCCAACGGGTGGGGCGCCTTCGGCTCCGCAATCGGGTGCGGTGAGCGGTATCGCTTCGACCAATTTCAGCGAAGGCTCAGGTGGTCCCGCACCTCGGGCGCATGTCCGGCTGGTTGCGAATGGTGGAACGATTCTCGAGCCCGGCATCGGTTATGCCGAAGCGGCTCCGGAGCCTGAACCCGAACTTCCGCCGCCGCCCCGGACATGGCGCGAGATGGTGGCGATGGTGGCGCGGGAACGCGAGCCCGTTCTGCACGGACTGCTCCGCAACGCCGTCCACCTCGTGCGCTTTTCGCCGCCTGACGTTCAGATCCGCGCCGAAGAGCCGCAAGCCCGTATCGAACGCCAGCTTCAGAAACTGCTCGACCGTGTCTATCCCGGTCAGTGGCGGATCAGCGCCTCGACCGCTTCGGGTGAGCCGACACTCGACGAGCAGGGCGCAGAGGTTGTGGCCATCAATCAGGCCTCGGTGGAGGAACATCCGCTGGTGCAGGCCATCCTGAAAGCTTTTCCCGGTGCGAAAATCGGGGAAGTTCAAGACCACTCCCTTGATGAATACGGCCTGCCGCCGGAAATCACGGTGCCGCTGACCGATGATGCTCCACCCGATCTGGAATTCGCGCCGTTGGATGCCGATTTCCTTGATGAAGACGATCTGAACCTGAACTGAAGGACATACCCATGAAAAACCTTGCCGGACTGATGAAGCAGGCCAGCCAGATGCAGGCCAAGATGGAAGCCGCCCAGAGCAATCTGGCGTCTCTCGTGGTCGATGGTTCCGCTGGCGCCGGACTGGTAACGGTCAAGCTGACAGGGAAGGGCGAAATGCGCGACCTGAAAATTGATCCGCAACTGGCCGATCCGACGGATATTGAAACGCTTCAGGACCTGATCGTGGCGGCCTATACGGACGCGAAAGCCAAGGCCGAGGCTGCAAGCTCCGAAGCCATGCGCGACGTGACGGGTGGTCTTGATCTTCCGGCAGGCCTGAAACTGCCGTTCTGATCCGGCTGGCGGGGATTTTACGCCCATGTTAGGCCACGGCGATATAGACCAACTGATTACGATGCTCGCGCGTCTGCCGGGGCTGGGGCCACGCTCGGCCCGTCGGGCCGCGCTGGCGCTTCTGCGTCAGCCGGAAAGCCGGATGCTACCGCTCGCCCATCTGATGGAGCGCGCGGCCACAAGCGTGAAGACCTGCAAGCAATGCGGCAATCTGGATACGGTCGATCCGTGCCATATCTGTACGGACACCGCGCGGGATCAGGGGCTGATCTGCGTGGTCGAGACGGTGGGCGATCTCTGGGCGCTGGAACGTGCGGGCGTTCATCGCGGGGTCTATCAGGTTCTGGGCGGTACCCTGTCTGCACTGGCCGGGCTGGGGCCGGATGATCTGAACGTTCGCCCGCTGTTCGAGCGGATCGAGGAAGGCGGGGTGAGGGAAGTCATTCTCGCCCTGAGCGCCACCGTTGAGGGGGCGACCACCGCACACTGGCTTCAGGAGCGTCTGCTCCCCACAGGCATGAGTGTGACGCGTGTGGGCCACGGTGTGCCTATGGGCGGCGCGCTGGACGTGCTGGATGACGGCACGCTCGCTGCGGCGCTGACGGCCCGGCGGTCTTTGTGAGTATGGCGTCGTTTCAGATTTCTCCACGTGTTCCCCGTGTGGCTCTTGTGACGGGCAGCGCCCGGCGCATTGGAGCGGCGCTGGTGGAAATGCTGGCCGGGCAGGGGTTTGCGGTCGCTATCCACTGTCGCGACAGTACCCGTGAGGCCGAAGAACTACTGGAGCGGATCGGCGGCAAAGGCTGTGTTCTAAAGGCCGATCTGTACCGTGAAGAGGAAGTCGAGGCACTTCTGCCCAGTGTAGAAGCCGTTTTGGGTCCCGTTGGCGTCCTCATCAACAACGCGTCCGCTTTTATTCGTGACGAGATGGGCAGCGTTACCCGCGAAAGCTGGGATCTGCATCTCGAAACCAATCTTCGCGCGCCGTTCGTCCTCTCGCAGGCTATGGCGCAGGTCCTTCCTGAAGGAGCCGAGGGCCTGATCCTGAACATGCTGGATCAGCGTGTGTGGAACCTGACGCCGCATTTCGTCAGCTATACTTTGTCTCGTACGGGGCTCTGGACTCTGACGCAGACCATGGCGCTGGCACTTGCCCCCCGGGTCCGGGTGAACGCCATCGGGCCCGGTCCGGTTCTTCCCGCCGTACGACAGACGCAGGAGCATTTTGACAGCATGTGCGCCCGCACACCGCTGCAGCATGGCTCATCCCCCGAAGAGATCGCTCAGGCCGCACTGGCGCTGTTTGCACTGCCTTCAGTGACAGGGCAGATGCTGGCGCTGGATGGCGGGCAGCATCTGAACTGGTCTCCGGCCTCCTGAAGCTCAGGGGCGCAGGGCTGCGGGAAGATAATCTTCCACCACGAGGGAAATTGGCGCGTCATCCGTGCCCCGGCGCAGAAGCGCCCTGTTCTCCAGAACGATTCCGGAGGCTTCCCCCGGAAAACGTGTTTCCAGTCTTTCCCGTCTGAAAGCAGTCTGCTGCACGACGCGTCCGAACGGTGTGTCGGTCTGTTCCAGCAGTGTGTTCATGGCCGGGGACAGCCGTTCCGGTACATACCAGTTCCAGGCATCCGAGAGCACAGTCTCGCCGCAGAGCAGCCGGACATGCCGCGTGTTGACCTGATGCGTTTCCGTCACCTGCAATAGGCTCAGGATGTCTTCAGTTACGGGGCGGTCCACGCTCAGGCGCAGGACGCGGATCGGAGACGGGCAGCGGGACTGAAGAACCGCCGTTGCGCTGGGGCGGCTGTCGAGCCGGGCCCTGAATGCGCGAACGGCTGCGCTGTCCGGGGCGAAAACGCCTTCCGGATCAGAGCAGCCGTTCATCAGTGCCGCCAGAAGAGCGGCACAAAGGAGCTTTTCAACAACTTTAGTTGTCGTCGCGGTCGTCCTTGTCGTTCGGAACTTCGATGTCGTTGCTGAGATCGTCGTCATCGTCCAGATCGTCGTCCGGGGCGATCACATCGTCATCGTCCTCGTCATCGGCGACTTCCAGATCCACGTCGTCCTCATGCTCGTTGGCCTGAGGCTTCGGATCTTTTTCTTCCGGTAGCGGAACTTCGCTGCGCTTGAGACGGGAATCGTCCGGCTGGGTCGTGCCGCATTTCGGGCACACCGCCGGGACGCGGTTCAGGTCATAGAAGCGGGCGTTGCATTCAACGCATGTCCGTTTCAGACCGAGTTCGGGTTTTGCCATTGTGCGGGAACCTGCTGATGCCTCGAATAAGGAACGCGGCCATGCCAGCTTGTGCGCGTCCTGTCAAATCCCATCGCATGATTCCTGCCAGTTTTTGGGCGCATGACTGCACCTTCAAGATGCGATTGACAGGTATGGGGCACCCCAGCAAAAACATCTTCATGCAAGTCTCGCGCCCCCTAACCGTCTCCGCGTCCCTTAAGGGACTTTCCGGCCGCACTCGTGTTCCGGGTGACAAATCCATCAGCCACCGTTCGCTGATGCTCGCTGCCCTCGCCTCCGGCCGCACCTATGTCACCGGCCTGCTCGAAGGCGAGGACGTGCTGCGGACGGCTGACGCCATGCGCGCACTTGGCGCGACCATCACGCGGGAGGGTACGGAATGGACCATTGAAGGCCGTGGCGTGGGCGCTCTGACCGAGCCTGCGGACGTGCTGGATATGGGCAATTCCGGCACGGCGGCCCGCCTGCTGTCGGGTATTCTGTCTTCCCATGCGTTCAACAGCGTCATGACCGGCGATGCCTCGCTGCGGTCTCGTCCCATGCGCCGCGTGACTGTGCCTCTGGCGGCCAATGGCGCCGAGTTCCTGACGCGTGAGGGCGGTCGTCTGCCGATGGCCGTTCGCGGGACGGGAGAGGCGAAACCGATCGAATACCGCCTTCCGGTTGCGTCCGCGCAGGTCAAGTCTGCCATTCTTCTGGCAGGTCTGAATGCGCATGGCACCACGGTCGTGGAAGAGCCTGTCGCCACGCGCGATCATACGGAAAACATGCTCCGGCATTTCGGGGTTGAAGTGGATGTCTCGCGTCTTGATGCGGGTGGACGCCGAATCGCCCTGACGGGGCCGGTCGTCATGACCGCGCGGGATGTGACGGTTCCGGGAGATCCGTCTTCGGCGGCTTTCCCGATCGTCGCCGCCCTGCTGGTGCCGGGGTCTGATATCTGGATCGAGGGTGTGGGTCTCAACCCGCTGCGGACAGGGCTGTTCACAACGCTGATCGAAATGGGGGCGTCCCTCTCCATCGAAAACGAGCGTGTGGAAGGTGGGGAGCCGGTTGGCGATCTGCATGTCCGTCACAGCCAGCTCAAAGGCGTGGACGTTCCGCCCGAGCGTGCGCCGTCCATGATCGATGAATACCCGGTCCTTGCCGTGGCCTGCGCCTTTGCAGAGGGTCCGTCCCGCCTGCGTGGGCTGGAAGAGCTGCGCGTGAAGGAAAGCGATCGTCTGGCCTCTACTGTCGCCCTGCTCAATGTGAACGGCGCCGAAACCGAGGTGATTGGAGACGACCTCATCGTGAAGGGGGCTGATGCCCCTCTCGGCGGCGGCACGGTCCAGACCCATATGGACCATCGCCTTGCCATGAGTGCCGTTGTGCTTGGTCTTGCGGCTGGAAAGCCTGTGAATGTGGACGACACGGCTTTCATTGAAACCAGCTTCCCCGGCTTCGTGGAGTTGATGAACGCTCTCGGCGCAGGGCTGACGGCGTGACAGGTCGCCCGCTTGTCATCGCTGTCGACGGGCCTGCGGCGGCCGGTAAAGGGACGCTCGCCAAGGCTCTGGCTGTGAAACTGGGGCTGCCCTATCTCGACACCGGGCTGTTGTATCGCGCCGTTGCCCGCCGGATGGTGAATGCCGGACTGGACCCGGCTGGTGATGCTTCCGCTGAGGCGCAGGCTCTGCAACAGGCCGATCTGGCCCGGACGGACCTGCGTGTTCCCGAGATCGATCGTGGGGCGTCTCTGGTGGCGGCACAGCCTGCTGTTCGCGCGGCCCTGCTGGACCGTCAGCGCGTTTTTGCGTCCGAAACCGGTGCAGTCGTGGACGGGCGCGATATCGGGACTGTCGTTTTCCCGGATGCGGACGTGAAGTTTTTCATCACGGCGTCTCCGCGCACCCGCGCTCTGCGCCGACATCGTCAGGTGGCGGCCGAGACTCCGTTGGAAGGCTCTGCCCTTGATGCGGCCGTGTCCGAGCTCGTGGCACGGGACGCGCGTGATTCCTCGCGGGAAACAGCTCCGCTGGTTCAGGCTGCGGACGCCGTGCTGATCGAAACGGACGGGCTTTCTGCCGCAGAGGTCCTTGATAAAGCCTGCGAAATCGTGGCCCTGCGTCACACGCGGCGCTGAACCGACGCGACAGCAGCAGAAAAACGGCTTTTTTTGTTGACACCACGCCCCTGCAGGGTGTTGGTGCAGCGTATCGCCCGCCCCGAAGGGGAGGGGGATGGTCTGTCCCGCGTCTGGCGGGCAGGTCTTACAGCCAACAACCCGATCTGACCGTTTAGCGGCGGCGGGGAGACGTCCGGTCCATTACTGGGTCTGGCGCAGACGTGGACATCCGCTCCGGTCAAGGAACGGGCGTCCGGGAATATCGTATCTACATGGCTTCAGCCACTCAGAACACCTCGACCGATCGCGGTTTCGAGGATTTTGCAGCCCTTCTCGACGAGACCCTGGGTCGCGATACCGGCTTTGAAGGCTCGGTTGTCACGGGCCGTGTTGTCCGCCTGACCGATGAATTCGCCATCGTCGATGTCGGCCTCAAGAGCGAAGGCCGCGTTTCCCTTAAGGAATTCGGTCCGGCCGGCGTTGCTCCGGACGTGAAGCCGGGCGATGTTGTCGAGCTTTATGTCGAGCGTTACGAAGACCGTGACGGCTCCATCGTCCTGTCGCGCGAGAAGGCTCGTCGTGAAGAGGCATGGACCGCTCTGGAGCGTGCATTCGGCAACAACCAGCGCGTCAACGGCACGATCTATGGTCGCGTCAAGGGTGGCTTCACGGTTGATCTCGGTGGCGCCATGGCGTTCCTTCCGGGCAGCCAGGTCGACATCCGTCCGGTTCGTGACGTCGGACCCCTGATGGGTCATCCGCAGCCGTTCCAGATTCTCAAGATGGACCGCGCCCGTGGCAACATCGTTGTCTCGCGTCGTGCCGTTCTTGAAGAGACCCGTGCGGAACAGCGCTCCGAGCTGATCCAGGGCCTGAAGGAAGGCATGATCCTCGACGGCGTCGTCAAGAACATCACCGATTACGGTGCGTTCGTTGACCTCGGCGGCGTTGACGGCCTCCTGCATGTCACCGACATCGCCTGGAAGCGCATCAACCACCCGTCCGAAGCTCTGCAGATCGGTCAGCCGGTTCGCGTGCAGGTCATCCGCTTCAACTCCGATACGCAGCGTATCTCCCTGGGCATGAAGCAGCTTGAAGCTGACCCCTGGGAAAACGTCGCCATCAAGTATCCGGCTGGAGCACGCTTCACGGGCCGCGTCACGAACATCACCGATTACGGTGCATTCGTGGAGCTGGAGCCGGGCGTCGAAGGTCTGGTGCACGTTTCCGAGATGTCCTGGACGAAGAAGAACGTCCATCCGGGCAAGATCGTCGCCACTTCGCAGGAAGTCGACGTCATGGTTCTGGATGTGGACAGCTCCAAGCGTCGCATCTCCCTCGGTCTCAAGCAGGTTCAGCGCAACCCTTGGGAACAGTTCGAGGAAGAGCACAAGGTCGGTTCGATCATCGAAGGCGAGATCCGCAACATCACCGAATTCGGTCTGTTCGTTGGTCTTTCCGCAGACATCGACGGCATGGTTCACATGTCCGATCTCTCTTGGGACGAAGCCGGCGAAGCAGCCATGGCGCACTACGAGAAGGGCCAGATCGTCAAGGCCAAGGTTCTCGATGTGGATCCTGAGAAAGAGCGTATCTCCCTGGGCATCAAGCAGCTTCAGGAAGATCCGGCAGCTGACACCCTGTCCCGCGTTCAGAAGGGTGCTGTCGTGACCTGCGTTGTGACCGCTGTTCAGAGCAACGGGATCGAAGTGAAGGTTGATGACGTCCTGCAGGGCTTCATCCGTCGCGCTGAACTGGCCCGTGACAAGGCCGAGCAGCGTCCGGAGCGTTTCGCAGTCGGTGAAAAGGTTGACGCCAAGGTCGTCTCCGTTGACCGCGCGTCGCGCAAGCTGGCTCTGACGATCCGCGGCCGTGAGGTCGAGGAAGACAAGGCTGCCATCAACGAGTACGGGTCTTCTGACTCCGGCGCGTCCCTGGGTGATATCCTGGGTGCCGCCATCCGCCGTCGCAACACGGACGCCTGAGTATCTGCACAGGCCACTGAAAGAGGGTTTCCTCTTTCGGTCGGAGAATAAAGGGTCGCTTCGGCGGCCCTTTTTTTATTAAAAATTCATTCTTTTGCGGTGGGCTTTTTCTTAAACGTGTCATCCGCTACACAAGAAGATGCGTTGAGAAAAAAATACCGTAAACGGAAGGCATGCTCTGCTGAAATCCGGACGGCTGGCCAATATTGAATATGGGAGTGGGCGTCAGCGCCCAGGAGATTGATGGCGGTCATTTACAACACGAACTATACCCACAATCCCAATTCCTATCTGACATTGGCCGTACAGCGGGCGGCTCAGGCGCTTTTCGGCAAAGACAATGTCGCGGTTGCAGACAACATGAGCCTTGCGGGGATCGCCGCTTCAGGCGAACATGATGTCCTGATCTGTCTGGACGCCCAGCGCATCAATCTTCCGCTGATCCGTCGGGTCCGTCCTGCTTTCAAAACCATGATCCTCTGGACGTTTGAAGATCCTTTCATGCGGGATTTCAATGTCGAGAATGCCGAGCTTTTTGACTTTGTCTTCACGAATGACCCGTCCTGCGCCGAATACTATCATGGCAAGGGACATTACCTTCCCCTGGCTGCCAGCCCGTCGATCCATGAACGGAGCGTACTTCCCGCTGACGCTCTGGAATACGATATTTTCTTTGCGGGGACGATGTGGCCCAATCGCGTCCATACCCTGCGCAAGGTCATTGCGGCGTTCCCCGATGCCCGGCTCAAGCTGGTCTGTCCGACCAACGAGTTCCTGCCGCCTCTGCCAGCCGATCTGGCGGCTCTCGCCATTCAGCGCCCTATCAGCCATGAGGCTTTCATAGATTTCGCGAATGTCAGCGCCGTTACTCTCACCATGTTTCGCGATTACGCGAGCCATGGCGAAGTCAGTCAGGCGACGGCGCCTGGCCCGCGTTTTTTCGAACTCGCTCTGGCGGGTGCGGCGCAGGTCGTGGAAGCTCCGGAAAGTATGGACGCCGCCCATTTCGAAACAGTGAATGGCATTGAGCTGGCCCGGGATGCCAATCAGGTCGTGGCTGCCATCGCAAAGCTGCTCAAGCAGAAAGGCGCGCGTCGCAATGCTGCGCTGGCCGCGCAGAAGTCGGTTCTGTCGCAGCATCTTTACGAACATCGACTTGAGAAAATCCGCAGTATTACCGGAGCCGATTTTGGCCGTCGCACCCATGCGATTGCGCCGCTGCACCGGCGCAGGCGGCTGCGTGTGCTGATGTGCACACATTCCACAATTCATGAGCAAGCATGGGGCGGTGTCGAGGTCTATCAGCAGGGTCTTTGCACGCTGCTGGCGCGTGACGTAGAATATTTCTACTGGTTGCGTCGCGGAAATTTCTGCCGCCTGACAACAGCCAATGGTCACGAACTGGAGCGTTTTGACGTCCCGGAAGTGGGCTGGCAGGACGCCATGTGTGATGCGCCCGAAGAAATGGCGTTTTCAAGCGTTCTCAGTCAGTACAACATTGATCTCGTCCATTTCCAGCATCTGGGCCACCATGCCCTGTCGCTGCCGATCATTGCTAAGGCAAACGGCACGGGCGTGATTTTCTCCGCCCATGATTTCTGGCTGCTTTCCGCACGTTACAATCTGCTCAATCATGAGCTGCGTTATGTCGAAGACGAGATTCGTTCCGTTCTCGCGGCTGACATTACCCTCAAGGCGTCAGAAAATGTGGAACATGGTGGGGAGCAGACTCGCCGCGCCTTCGTGGCGAAGATGCTGCACTCGGTTGATGCTATCCTGTTCGGGACGGTTCACTCGCGTAATCTGACGCATGAGATCTATCCGGTGCTCGATAGCAAGCGCAGCCTCGTGATGGGTATTCCGAGCCCGGACAATACGGTTCCGGTTCTGAGAAAAGCGTATCAACCTCTCGGGGAACGCCCCCTCGGCGTCGCGATTGTCGGAAATTTCCTGCGGACCAAGGGTGCAGACACGATCCTCAGCCTGATCGAGATCGCGCATCCAGATCATTTCGTTTTTCATATTTTCGGATATCTGAGCCCGGAATATGAGGCGGTGCTGACGGCTGTCCCCCGTGCGAATGTCAAGATTTATGGCCGTTACGACATGGGGGACATTGACGCGCTGAAAGTCGCGGATGTCGCACTGAACCTGTCGATCTGGCCCGAAACATATTGCATTTCCCTCTCCGAAGCATGGCAGAACGGGCTTATTCCCATCGTGACGGATGTCGGGGCTTTGGGAGACCGCGTCGAAGACGGTGTCAACGGTTTCAAGGTTCCCATCAGCCGTCCCAGCATGGTGCTTGAGCGTCTGGAGCTTCTGCGTTCTTCCGAGCCGCTGCGCCGTCAGATCATGCAGAACATTACGCCCGCGCTCTGGACCCATGCGCGAGACTATGCGGACGAGCTTCTCGCCCTTTATCACGACACGGCCCCGCGGCGTGAAATGGGCGTGTCCGAGCTGCGTCTGGATGCCGGGCAGGTTCACCTGCTGCCGCATGCATCATGGCGTCATCAGGCTCCGCCGCGTCATATTTTCGACCCTCCGACCGCCCGTGACCTGTCTGTGGAGCTGCCGGTCGCGATTTCGGACTGGTTCTCCGTGCAGGGTGCGGAGTGCTATATCGACGATATCTGCCATCATGTTTTCTCCGGTCTGGAGGAAGACGTTTTCCAGGGGGCTTCCGAGTTCCATATCCGAGGCTGGATGATCCTTCCCGGTGTGAGTTCTGCCGGGCAGATGTTCACAGTTCTGATCGGCGAAGATCCGGATAGTCCGATGATTTTTCTGGAATGCCAGCGCGAAATCAGGGGCGATATCGCGGAGCTTTTCGTCGATGCACCCCGGCGTGCCGGTTTCTCGGGGAAGGTTGCTCTGCGTGGCAAATGGTGTGAAGGGCGTTTCCGCGTCGGTCTGATCAATGTGATCAACGGTCAGGGTGCGTTCCAGCTGACTCCGATTCAGATCGAGGTTGAAGGCGGCCAGATCCGGGACATTGCCCGCAGTGTTCCGTCGAACGATCTTGTCCTGTCTGACTTCCATCGTGTTTCTCACAGCGATGGTCTGATGCGGAATGTCAAACTGTCCGGTGTCGGCAAACATTCGATGCATCCATACACGGCGGGTGCTCTGGAGTATTTCATCGACGAGTTCAGTGGGCTGATCGGTGATCTCCCTCTTCCCTCCGATCCTGAATCTCCTCTGGTGGTCTGCGGATGGATATTCTTCCGTAATCTGTCCCGAGCCGGGCAGGTTTATGGCGGCCTGGTTTCGGAAAGTCGGGAGGAAATCATCTTCTTTGCAATGGACCGGGTAGCCCGAACCGATGTCGGCAAGGTTCACCGGGACGCGCCTCTCTGCGTCGGGTTTAGGGGGGAGTTCCTGCCGCGTGAAGGCTATGCGCGTCCGCTCGATGGTGTCTATCGCTTCATTCTCGTGAACGTCGTGGGAGATGTGTACGGATCGAGAATGACGGATATCGTCGTGACATTTGCCGAGGGGGCTGTCCTGACGGTCGAACGGACGGACGTGCAACCCCATGACGTCGAGCGTGCCGAGCGTCTTCTCGCGACAAAGATCATTTCCTGACCTGCGAGCGGGAGGCTTGCCCCTGATGTCTGAAAGTGTTGCAGCGCCACTGTCAGAGAAGCGTATCCCTAGATGGTCCCGCTTTGATGCGCAGTGGTATCTGTTGCGCTATCCCGAGGTTCGGGACTGGATGCGGGAAGAGGGGCAGGAGGGGCCGTATGAGTTCTATCAGCAGACGGGCCAGCGTTACGGACATTCTCCCAATCGGTATTTTGACGAAGCGTGGTATCGCGAGACCCACAAGGATGTGCGTCAGGGTCTCATCCGCGAAGAGTGGGCGTCAGGGTTTGAGCACTATATCGCGACGGGTTACAAAACCCATGCGCCACACTGGCTGTTTGATGAACCGGGCTATCGCCGCCGCTATCCGGAGCTGACACAGCGTTTTCTGACCGAAAACGGCTTTCTCAACGGTTACGATCATTTTCTTGAGATCGGCGAAAGTCATTACTACCGGGGGCATCATTTCTTCGATGATGAACTCTGCCGGGAACTGGCGCTGACATTTCCGGATCATTTCGACAGCCGGATTGGCCTGTTCGGCTCCTGGCTTGGTCTGTCGGCGCATGTTGCCGATGCTGGACGCGTATCCTGGTATTTCGATCCGGTGTGGTATCTGACGCGTTATCCCGAAGTCCGTCAGGAGATCGCTGCCGGACATTATTCAAGCGCGCTTCATCATTATCTTACGAACGAAACGCCGCGGCTTTTCGATCCTCAGGAGTTCTTTTCCGAACAGTTCTACGCTTCGGCCCATCCCGACATTCTTCCGTCGCTGGAGCATGGTTTTTTTCGTAACGGTTATGATCATTTCGTCCGTTACGGTGCGCAGGAAGGCCGTATTCCGCAGGCAGGCGTGGATCTTGCGGCCCATATGTCACAGACGCAGGTCCGCAACGATGTGCGCAATCGTCTGTATGACAGCGCGTTTGCCCATCTTGTGGCGGGGCGCACGGGTCTGGGCGAGGGTCGGATGGCGGCTCTTGCGGCTGTTTCCGCCATTCCAGAGGAACAGTCCCGGACGCTGTTCGAACGTGAGGCTGAAGCCATCCTGCCGTCACTGGTCCGCCATCCGCTGGATTTCACCGTTCATGGCGTGCCCGAAGTCAGTGTGCTGATGGTGGTTTATGACCGGATCGCCCTGACGGCACAGGCGCTGGCATCCCTGCGTGCCAACTATGGCGGAAATATTCAACTCATCCTCGTGGATTCCGGTTCTCATGACCAGACGCGGCATATCGGCCGGATGGTGCGTGGTGCCACGGTCCTGCGTTTCAGGCACAACATCGGATATCTTCAGGGCTGTAATCTTGCGCTGGAAAAAGCGGAAGCGCCGCTTACATTGTATCTGAACAACGATATCCGCCTTTATCCCGATGCCATTCTGCACGCCCTGAAGCGGTTTCATGGGCAACCTGATATCGGGGCTGTCGGCGGCAAACTGATCCGGACAAACATGCGTCTTCAGGAAGCCGGATCGATCATCTGGCGGGACGGAGCGACTTACGGCTATCTGCGTGAGGACGACCCGAACCTGACGAGCGCCAATTTTGTTCGGGACGTGGATTATTGTTCAGCCGCTTTTCTGATGGTGCGGACTGCACTGCTGCGTCGTCTTGGCGGATATGATCCGCGTTACATGCCCGCTTATTTTGAGGATGCGGATCTGTGTGTGCGGATTCTCAAGGCCGGGAAGCGGATTGTCTATGATCCGAGCGTGGTCATCGAGCATCTGGAATTCGGAAGTTCAGGTGCGGCCGGCTCTCATGCCCTGATCCGCGGTAACCTGAAAACCTTTGCGCGTCTGCAACAGGATTTCCTGCGGCATCAGCAGCCCGCCCATATCCGCAATGCCGTGCTTGGCCGTGAACATCGCGTCAGCCAGCGCAGGCGAATTCTTTTCATCGAAGATCGTCTGCCGCTGCGTCGTCTGGGATCGGGCTATGTCCGTTCCAACGACATCATCCGCGAGATGACGGCTCTTGGGTATCAGGTGACGGTTTTTCCCGTTCTGCTGCGGGATCAGACATCTATCGACCTGTTCGGGGATTTTCCCGAAACGGTGGAACTGATCGTCGACCGTAATTTTTCCAGCTTTGCCGATTTTATTCAGGAACGTGTGGGATATTACGATCTGGTCTGGATCGGCCGCACGCATAATCTGGAACGCCTTCTGCCGCTGCTCAATGAATCAAGCCGCTATCTTCCGGTCGCCGGACCAGTTCTGGATACGGAGGTGATTGCCACGCCGCGGACGCTGGAGCGGATACGGATTCTGGGCCTTCCGGCTCCGGAGATCAGTTTCGACGAGATGCTTCAGCAGGAACTGGACTGTGCCCGTTTCTGTCAGAAGGTCCTGACGGTGACGGCCCATGATGCCGAACTCGCGCGCCGTGCGGGTTGTGTGAATGTCTCGGTACTTGGACATGAGCTGAGCCCCCAGCCGACCCCCGCCCCGTTCGAGAACCGTCACAACATCCTGTTCTTTGGCGCGATTCATGACGAGGGTGCCCCCAACCATGACAGTCTTGTCTGGTTCGTGGAGAGCGTTCTGCCTCTTTTGGACAGGGTTTTGCCGCCGGATGTCCATTTTACGATTGCGGGTTTTGTCGGGCCGGATGTGGATATGACGGTCTTTTCGACAAACAGCCGGGTCGAGATCGTGGGGCCTGTTGGGGATCCGCGGGAGCTGTTCGACCGGCACAGGGTTTTTGTCGCGCCGACGCGGTTTGCGGGGGGTATTCCCTTCAAGGTCCATGAAGCAGCGTCTTATGGTCTGCCGCAGGTCGTGACGACGTTGCTTCAACAGCAGCTTGGCTGGGCTGAGGGTGCCGAGATTCTGGCGGCTCCGGCGGATGATCCGCAGGCTTTCGCGGCGGCTGTGGAACGGCTTTATCGGGACGGAGAACTGTGGGAGACTCTGCGCAGCGGAGCCCTTGCGGCTGTCGAGCGGGACTGTTCTCCGGCCGATTTCCGACAGACACTGTCTGAGATTGTTCAGAGCTGCATGGCATGACGGACCGGATACGACCGGTTTTAGAAGTTTGGGGAGAGCAGGAAGGTTATGGACGCAGTGAATGATACGGTCGTGGACGTCGAAAACGTCAGCGTGACGGATAGCGCACCAGCCGGAATGACCGGCCGGGTGCTCGTCTGTAGCGGTGGGCGGTATGAAAGTCAGGCCAACACCCAGATCCGTGAGTCCATCATGGATGGCTGGGCGGACTGTTTTGGCGAGGAAAATGTCACGGCCGTTCATATCTCGGCCGCAGCCAGCTCCATCCGGTTCCTCAAGCCGACGATCGTCTTTGCCATCGGCTCCTATCTTCCCGAAAGCACCTATTTCGGTGAGGTTTGTCGTGAAGCGAAGAAGATCGGCGCTGTAACGGTTTTTTGGGCGACGGAAGATCCCTACGAACAGGATGCGAATTATCGCATTGCCGACGATTTCGATGTGATTTTCTCCTGTGATCGCTGGGGCCATAATTTCTACCAGCGCGAGAGGGTGTTCCATCTGCCGCTGGCGGCCTGCCCCAAGCTGCATTACGGCGAGATCGAAGATCATGCGGAAAAGACGATCGACGTCCTGTTCTGTGGTGTTGCGTTCACCAACCGCAAGGATATCGTCCGCAATCTCCTGCCAGCGCTACGGGATCTGAACATCAAGATCGTTGGGCCGGGCTGGGGCGAACTGGGGATCGGGTTTTCCGATGCCCGGATTGAGAAGTCGCAGCTTGTAGAACTATACCGTCGTTCCAAGCTAGTCCTGAATCTGGGCCGCTCCCTGAGCTTCGAGAACAAGCGCTTCGTCATTGCGCCTTCCACGCCGGGACCACGGACGTTCGAGGCTGCGCTGGCCGGGGCGTTTCAGGTGTTCCATGAAGACACCCATGAAATCCGTCGTTATTATTCGGCTGATGAAATCCCGGTTTTCTCGAACCGTGTTGATTTCGAACGACTGGTTGCGACCTATCTCGACAACAACGAACTGCGTGTGAAGATGGCGCGCAAGGCGCAGGCGCGGACGCAGGCCGAGCATCTGTACCGGCACCGCATTCAGTATGCGCTGCGTGTTCTGAAAGACGAGGGCCTGATCGACTGACCCTCGTTCAGGACGACCCTCATAAAAAAGGCCGCGGAATTAGTTCCGCGGCCTTTTTTTGTTTGAAAGCCGGTTCAGTTCGGCTGTGGGCCCATGACGATCTGGGCGAGATCGGTCGGGCGGACCCATTTGCGGAAAGCAGCCTGCACCTGTTGTGGGGTCATGTCATAGATGGCCTGCGCGGCCTTGGCTTGACTGTCGAGCGGCAGGTCCAGCGCGATCAGGGACAGATAGCTTCCGGCCAGGGCGCTGAAGCTGGCGCGGGACATGGGCTGGCTGCGCAGAAGGGTGGCCTTGGCGAGGTCGAGGCTTTCCTGTGAGACGGGGGTGGTCCGCATGTTTTCGACATCCTTCACGGCAAGTGCGCGGGCCTTGCTGACCTTGTCGGGATCAGCGCCGAACGTAATGCCGAAGCCGCTACGGGTGCGGGAATAATTGAAACCGCTTCCGGCGCCGTAAACATAGCCCGTCTTGACGCGCAGATCCTGCATCAGGCGCGAGGAGAACCCGTCTCCGAGGATCGTGTTGCCAACGGCAAGGGCGTGACGATCCGGGTCGGTTACTTTCATGCCGATGGTCTCGACGAGTTTGACTTCGTCCTGCGAACGGCCCGGATCCGCGACCACGGCCTGAGAGGCGCGGCTGAGGGGGATTGCGGGCAGATCGACGTCAGGCTTGGGTCCTGTGGCCTTCCAGCCGCCGAACGCCTTTTCGACGTCCGCCTTCGCGGCCTCGGGGGTGATGTCGCCGACGATGACGATGGTGGTCAGGTCGGGGCGATAGGTGTGGGCATAATAGGCCTGAACGTCCGCCAGTGTGAGCTTGCTGATCGTGGCAGGCGTGGCTTCACGCAGGGTGGGGTCCTGCGGGGGGACGAGCGCCTTGCGGGCGGCGCGGCCGAAACGGTAGCCGGGCGACTGAAGCTCACCGGCCTGCGCCTGCGCGGCCTGCATCTGGGTGACGCGGAAGGCCTTTTCCGGGAAAGCCGGGCTCAGTTCATGATCGGCCAGCAGGGCGAGGCCCTTTTCGAAGTTCGGCGTCAGCGTGCTCAGTGAGAAGGACGGACCGGCTTCTTCGTCTGCCGAAAGGTCATCGAGCGCGCGGGCGAGGGCCAGACGGTCATGCGTTTTGCTGCCGTAGAGGAACATCTGCTGCGTGACGTCTGCCACGCCTTCCTGCCCGGCAGGCTGTTCGAGGTCCGCGTTCTGGCGGATGCTGCCGATCAGTTCGATCGTATGGCTGACATGTTCGGGCTGGACGAGAAGATGCAGTCCGTTGGGGAGCGTGTATGTCGTGGGCAGAGGTGCTGCGGCAGGGATCGTCAGACGGGCAAGAGCCTGCTGCGCCCAGTCCGGCAGGGTGACTTTGCCCGCAGGGGGGGTATTGAAGGATTCCGCACCGCCGAAGCCCTTCTGGCCCACAGGTTTGCCCGAAGCGCTTGGCGTCAGGGTCGCGCTGATGGCATGGGCCGGATCGAGCAGTTTTTTCGCCAGCGCGTCGACCTGTTCTTTCGTGACGCTGCGGAAAGCGGCGAGCATGTCCTGCGGATCGTTCAGATGCTGGATGGCAACGGCCTGCGACCAGCTTTCGGCGAGGCCGGAAATGCTGTTGGCGTTGAACTCAAGCGCTGCGATTTCCTTGCGGCGGGCGGCTTCGATCAGTTCGGCCGGAATGCCGTGCGTGCGGAAATTTTCCATGATGGCCGCAACGGCCGTCCGCAGTCCGTCGGGATTGGCACCTTTGGGGAAGCCGGCATACACGACGCCCAGCCCGGCCTGCGCATCAGGGTCATACATAAAGCCCGTATCGAGTGCCTTGCCTTCAGGCACGAGGGCGAACAGGGCGGCGCGCTGGCTGCTGATGGCGTCTGCGAGCAGGGTTGTCGCCGCATAATCGGGGTCCCGCTGTCCCGGCATCCGCCATGCCATCGTCACGAGACCAATCGGCAGGTCGGTGTCGAGGGAAATGCTCTGGGCCTTGGCCGGGGTCGGGGAGACGGTGCCGCGTTCGGGAAGAGTGTTGGCCGGAATGCTGCCGAAAGCGGCTTCGACCTTTTTCAGCGTTTCCTGCGGGTCCACGTCGCCGGTGATGACCAGAACGGCGTTGTTGGGCGTGTACCATGTGTCATAGAATTTTTTCAGCAGCGGAGCAGTGGTCGCGTCAAAGGACGGGCGCGTGCCGAGAGCGTCGTGTTCGTAGGGTGTGCCCGCGTACAGGGCTGCGCGGATCTGTGAGAGGTAGCGGTAGATCGGGCTGGAGAGATCACGCGAGACTTCCTGTTCGATCGCGCCTTTCTCATGCGCCCATTCGGCTTCGGTAATGTTCAGGCCGCGCATCCGTCCGGCTTCGATTTTCAGCAGAACGTCCAGATCGCTGGCGGGGGCCTTGAAGTAATATTGCGTGACGTCAGAGGTCGTGTCGGCGTTGTCGTTGTTGCCGAGCTGCGCGCTGATGGTGGAAAGCTGGTCGCGCGAGAGAGTTTTTGAACCGTTGAACATCATGTGTTCGAGCGCATGGGCCGTGCCGGGAAAGCCCTTCGGTGCATTTACGGAGCCAGTCTCGTAATTCAGCATGGTCTGCACGACCGGGGCGAGTGTGTCGCGCACCACGATCACCCGCAATCCGTTTGAGAGCGTTGCCCGCGTGACCGTCGCCGGAGCGGCACTCGCCACCGGCGCTGCTTCAGGTGCGGCATGCGCGCCCGCCAGAACCGGAGGGGCAAGCATGGTGGCTGCCAGCAGCGACAGGCGGGAGAGACGGGAGAGTGCGGACATCGGTTCAGAACTTTCCTGAGGAGAAACGTATCTTCACAAAAGAGTAAAGCTGTTGCGTCGGTTTCTGTCCACCATGTGTAACCCGTGTCTGAAGCGCTGTATCTGACGGCCGGATGAAGAAAAAATTATGTGCAGTAGAGCGGAGAGGCGGATAAAGTATGTGTGATGACTTTACCTGAACGCATTGCCCAAGTGGATGACTGGCTGCTCGATCGGCTGTTCCAGCCTCTGGCGGATCGTCTTCCAGCGCGTCTGACGCCGCTCCATCTCGGCCTGAGCTGTCAGCTTGGGGCGTTGATGCTGGAGGGGCTTTCTCTTTTGCTGCCGATGCTGCTGTTCGGGGCCAGTCTGGGCAACATGATCGACAGCACGCTGATCTGGTGCGTCAGTCTGGCGTTCTTTCTGGGCATGAGGCGTTCTGCGCCCATGGTTCGGCCTGGTATGCTCAATCCGCTGCGTCCGCTGCTCCGGGCCATGCGGCTGCTGTCTCTGGCCTTTCTGGGGTACCAGCTGTTCCGGGGTCTGGGCGCGCCCGATTTCATCTGGCTGGTGACGCAGCTGACGACGATTTCCCAGCTTCTCTTTACGATTGGTCTTTATCTGGTGGCCTGTCAGCCGCGTCCGCCGTTCCAGCGCATGTCCAGCCGTAGTGGCCCGGTCATTGAAGGCGTCTGGGGCACGGCCGGGGGGCGGTGAACTCCTGATATCCGGTTTCTTCGCCACGCCCATCAAGGAACACGCGCGTGACATCCCGACTGCGAATTCTGCATTGTCTCTCGACCCGGGAATTTGCGGGAACGGAGCGACATCTTGCGGAACTCTCCGCCATTCAGGCGCGGAGCCATGACGTCACGCTGCTTCTGGAACGCAAAACGACCGATGCGCGCACGGGCGGGGACATTCAGGGGTTTCTGTGTCCTGATGTAAAAATCGTGCGGGCTGGGCGTGCGGGTTATCTACCCGCACTGGCCGCAGAGCTTCGCAGCGGGCGGCACGATATTGTTCATACCCATCTCGGGCGGGCCTCTGCCCGGGCGAGCTGGCTACGCCGGGCAGGGCTTGCGGGATCGGTGCCTGTCGTTGCGACGTTGCACACCTCCTATCGCGGTCGTAGCTATGGCACGCATGACGGGCTGGTCTGTATCGCGTCCTGGCAGCGCGATGTTCTGCCGGAACGACAGCGTGAAGCGTGCGCGCTGATCCCCAATTGGACGGTTCCTCCCCACTCCACGGCGGCATGTCGGGCGGCTTTGCGGGAGCGGATGCGGCTTGAGTGGCGGATTCCTGAGGGCGGGGTCGTGATCGGGGCAGCCGGTCGGATGGTTGAGGAAAAGAATTTCCAGCTTCTGATAAAGGCGTGGAAACAGGCCGGTCTCAGACCCGAGACCCGGCTGGTTCTGGTCGGGGATGGCCCGGAGCGGTGTGCGCTGCAAAAAGCGGCGCAGGGCCGGGCAGACATTCTTTTCACCGGCTATCGCACGGACATGCCCGATCTTCTGGCCGCGTTCGATGCGTTCGTCGTGCCCTCACGTCACGAACCGTTCGGGCTGGTGCTGCTGGAAGCCATGGAGGCTGGGTTGCCGGTCTGTGCGACGGCGGCGGGTGGGGTGAAGGATATTCTGGCAGATGCGCCGGAATGTTTGCTGCCGTCCGGTTGTCTGGAGGCGCTGATGGCCGGGTTGCGGCGTCTTGAAGCTGCGGCGCCGCGTCAGTGGGATATGTCCCGTTACCGGATCGCCACGGCGGCAAGCAGCGTCGAGGCTTTTTATCGCCGGTACTGCTGAACCTTACAGCTCGTAGTAGCGGCGGGAGACGTAATCCGACAGGCCGACATCCGGGAAGATGTGCCACCCCGTGGTGAGCGCTGGAACGAATTCGCACAGAAATACCAGAACCGACAGGAAAAAGAGCAGCATGCCGTGTCCGACAATTTGGATACGGCGCCAGAAATAAAGCGGTGGCAGCAGGATCCACAGGATCGTGCCGGGGCGAAAACCGGCAGCGAGCAGGCTGCGACGGTCCATGACGAGAGCCATGTAGAAAATGCCGATGCTCACGATCATGGATGCAAAATTGCTGGCGAAATCAGGGATGAGTCCGAAACCCTGAAGGACACTGACCGCCATGCTGCCAAAAAACGGTCCAACCAGACTGAGCCATAGCCAGCGGTTCGAGATCAGGCTGGCCGGTAGGGCCGGAGGGACGCCTTCGGGTTGCGGAGGCCAGAAGACGCAGCTTCCGGCCGGGTGCCATTCGCCGCCGAAATCCTCGGTCCAGCACAGGGTGGAATGCCCGATGATGCCTTCGGTCACGAGGGCTTTCATGCCGTCTGCGGACACCGGTCCCTTCCGGGTGCCATGGTCTTCGTAAAACCAGCTCACAGTTTGTCCTTTTCCCGGCGGCGCATCGTTCGGGGCCTGTTGGGTCCAGAACATTGCAGTCTGTCACGACTTTCGGGGGGCTTGGCAAGACCCTCCTGCCCGGATGACGGGTTCGGGCCTATGATCCTGTATGAAAAAGGCCGCAGTCCCGGCTGGGGCTACGGCCTTTTCCTGATGGGCTGACGGCTCAGCGTGGGTGCTGTTGCAGTTCGCGGCGCACATCAGCAGGTCGCATCGGCAGGTGCCGCAGGCGGACGCCGACGGCGTTGAAGATCGCATTGCCAATGGCAGGCGCGATCACCGTAACACCCGGCTCACCAAGGCCTGTGGGCTTTTCGGTATTCTGGACGAACTCGATGTCCATCTCCGGCACGTCGGGGAGACGCAGCGGGGTGTAGGTGTTAAGGTTGCGATCCTTGATCGTGCCATCGACGATTTCGGTGCCCTCGAACATGGCCATGCTGAGGCCCCAGAGCGCCGCGCCTTCGGTCTGGGCGAGTGCCCCGCCCGGATCAACGATAATTCCGGCATCCAGCACCAGCCAGAGCTTCTGGCAGGTGACGATGCCCGTCTTGCGATCGACATGAACCTGCGCCGCACCGGCTGTCCAGGTCGGCATGCCGCGTTCCTGACCGAAGCTGGTGGCGATGCCGATGGCCGTATCGTCGGGAAGCTGTTCCTTGCCGTAACCGATCTTGTCGGCCAGGCGCTGGAGCACGGCGGCCTGACGCTTGGCGCCGCCCACGGAGTTCGGGGCCTGACCGGCGTTACGGCCCTGCGCCGTGAACATGGACAGACGGAATTCCAGCGGGTCCTGCTTTGTGGAATGAGCGACCTCATCGAGGAAGCATTCCAGCGCCCAGGGCGTCCAGCCTGCACTGACCGAGCGCAGCCAGCCGGGACGGAAGGTGGCGTTGGCAAGGTCGTTGCTGACGGCGCGGACGCGCGTCGGGCCTGTGTCGTACCAGTGATCCGCACCTGCGATGGCGAACGGATCGTATTTCTTCCCGTCTTCAGCCGTGGCGAGGAAGGCCGGAGCCATGACCTGGGTTGGCCAGCCTGCGACCGCGACATAGTCCATCGTCGTGATCTTTTTGCGATCGTTGTCGAGCGCGACCTTGATGTTCTGAAAGGACGGCGAGCGGATGGAGTCCAGCTCCATGTCGTCGGAGCGTGTCAGGATCAGCTTGACCGGCGCGCCCCCGATGGCTTTAGAGGCCAGAGCGGCCGGGATGCAGTAATCGCCGTTCAGACGGCGCCCGAAGCCACCGCCGAGCATATAGGTCCGCATGACGACCTGCTCTTCGGGAACCTGAAGCGACTTGGCGAGCTGCGGCAGAATGAGGGACTGCCACTGGTTGCCGGTATGAACTTCCCACATGCCGTCGATATGACGCGCCACGGCATTGACCGGCTCAAGTTGGTAATGCGCGACGGATGCGCAGGTATAGCTGCGTTCGAAGACCTGATTGGGATGGATCGCAAGCGCTTCGTCCACGCCCTTGTCGTTGAAGACGCAGGCGCCGTTCTTCGGATTGAGCGTCAGCTTGCGGCCGTGTTCGATGATGTCCGCTTCGGAGACATGGATCGTCGGGCCGGGATTCCACTGCACTTTCAGGGCGTCGGCGGCGCGGATCGCAGCGGGATAGGTCTTGGCCAGCGCCACGACCCAGCCCGGAACGATTCCGGACGGATCGTCCAGCACCACATAGCGCTCATAGCCGGGGATTTTCTTCGCGGCGCTGTCGTCCACGGAGACGACCTTCGAGGCATAGCGCGTCGGTGGCATTTTCGGGCGGCCATACAGCATGCCGTCCAGTTTGACGTCGATGCCGTAAATGGCTTTGCCGGTCGTTTTGTCCGGGATATCGAGTGCTGGAACCGGCTTGCTGATGAGGCGGCGGTCCGCGACCGGCTTGAGCGGCAGCTTCGCCATGTCTTCGGGCGTGAAGGTCCGGGTCGGCTTGGCGCGGGCCACGATGTCGCCGAAGGACACGCTCTTGCCGCCAGCAGAAACAACGCTTTCGCTGACGGTGCAGCGTTCCGGCGTCGTGCCGAGCAGCTTGGCGCCTTCTTCAAGCATCACGCTGCGGGCTGCGGCACCGGCCTGACGGAAGGTGTCCCATGTGTCCCAGACGGACCAGGACCCACCGGTGACGTATTTCCCGGCCCATTTGGGCGCGGTGTCGACCTCGGTGATCTTGATCTTGTCCCAGCTCGCATCCATTTCGTCCGCGATGATGCGGGCGAGCGCGGTGCCGACATGCTGGCCCATTTCGGCGCGCACGATGTTGACGTTGATCGCGCCGTCAGGGGCGATGGCGCACCAGATATTCGGCTCGAACGCGGCTTCCGGCGGCATCGGGGAGGGCAGCGTTACGGCGGCACCGGCCTTGCGGGCGAAGCCGAACATCAGTCCACCGCCAGCGGCCGTCATCAGGAAGTTGCGGCGTGAGAGGCGCGCGGCGTCGCTCTTTTTCGCAATCTGTTCGATTTTAGCCATTGTTGGCGCCTTCCTGCTGCTTGGAAGCAGCTTCCTTGATGGCCTTGCGAATGCGGATATAGGTCATGCAGCGACAGAGGCTGCCCCCCATCACGCCGTCGATCTGATCGTCCGTCGGGTTCGGATAGTCCTTCAGGAGGCTTGCGGCCTGCATGATCTGACCGGACTGGCAGTAGCCGCACTGCGGCACCTGCTGATCCCGCCAGGCGACCTGAACGACGTGGTTGCCTTCCGGGTCCAGTCCTTCAATCGTGGTGATCGAAGCGCCTTCCACGGCGGAAAGCGGCGTGATGCAGGAGCGTGTGGCGCGGCCGCCGACATGGACGGTGCAGGCACCGCATTCGCCGATGCCGCAGCCGAACTTGGTGCCGGTCATGTTCAGGTCGTCACGGATGACCCAGAGCAGGGGGGTGTCTGCCGGGGCGTCGACCGTAACGGGCTGTCCGTTGAGTTCAAATTTCGTGGTCATGTCCTGTATTCCCAGTCCTGCCCGGATCAGTGCGAAGCGGTGATGGGCGGAGCTTCAAGCGTGGCGCGCGCGCTGGCGGCCTTCTTTTCCAGATCCGTCCAGGGGGGAAGCGTGGTGCGTGTGCGACGCAGATACGCGGCGATGCGGGCCATGTCATGGTCGGACAGGCCGGAATAGAAGCTCGGCATCGAGATGTGATCCTGACCTTCCTCTGCGGTGATGCCATGCAGCATGACCTGATAGAGGTTGTTCGGCTCATCCAGCCACAGCGCGTTGTTCAGAGCCAGTTCCGGGCGGCCGAGCACGGGGTTCGGGCCGGAGTTGTAATGGCAGGCGCCACAGGCGGCCTGATACAGACGGGCATCGGGATCCTGCGTCAGCGGGCCGGTCAGGTTGATGCCGGACATGTGCATGGCGCGGGCAATCGCGGCCTGATCGCCGCCGCTGCGCTGTGCGGCCTTGTCCACATCTGCATAATAATGAGCGATGGCGCGTACGTCTTCCTCGGGGATTTTCGACAGGAAGCGATGCGGCACAGGGGACATCGGGCCTGCGGCCGAACCGTGCAGCGGAGCCACGCCAAAGCGCAGATACTGGAACAATTCGTCTTCGGTCCAGACGACTGGCGTCGGGTTATGGTCGTTTAGGGGCGGCGCGATCCAGCCGTCGATGACAGCGCCGTCATAGACCTTGCTCATTTTCTCGGCGCCGAGAAGATTACGCGGCGTGTGGCAGGCACCGCAGTGTTCGTTACCTTCGGCGAGATAGGCGCCGCGGTTCCACTGGGCATCATGCTTGGGGTCGTTCTGGTAGCGGCCCGGCGTGAAGAACAGCAGTTTCCAGAAGCCCTGACCGATCAGGCGGATGTTGATCGGGAAGGGAACGGTGTTGTCGCGCGGCTTGAGATGAATGGCCGGGCGCGTCATCAGATAGGCGTAGAGATCCGAGACGTCCTGGTCGTTGACCTTGGTGAAGTGGTCGAACGGGAACGCCGGATAGAGCTGGGAGCCGTCGCGGGCGATGCCCTTGTTCATGGCGCGCTTGAACGCGGCCAGAGACCAGTTGCCGATTCCCCACTGCTCGTCCGGAGTGATGTTGGACGAGAAGATATCGCCGAACGGCGTGGCCATTTTGAAGTCGCCGGCCAGTTCGGGGCCGGGGGTGCCATCCACGCGGGTATGACATTCCGCACAATAGCCGCCATTCGCGACGATGGCGCCACGGCTGATGGCGTCAGCGGAGAACGACGATGCGGCGGGCCGGGGGATCGGGGCGATGGCGGGGTACCAGGCATAGGCAAGAAAGCCGATGCCTCCCACGGCACCAAGGCCAATGACAGCGGCAGCTATCCGTTTGAGCATGGTTGGACTGTCCCGGAAGGATTGAAATCATTTGCCACAAAAGGCGGCTGTTGCGTGCAACCTAAGGCACCGGACCATGAAAGGGAAGATTGCGCTATCTCAAAACCGTGCGTTTCCTAAAATAAATGCAATCAGAGTCATGAAAATAACACAGGTTTTCGGATGTTGCAGCGTAAAAGCGGGACTGTTTCAGTCCGGATTGCAGTATTCCCTGTCAGGGATCTTACTGATGATAACAGGCGATACTGGGGAGATTGTTTGAAATCCTGTTACATGTCCTTTGGAAGCAAGTCTATTTTATGACAATTATTATGGCACCGAGTGCCAAAAAATCTTATGCTTCTGATGCACTTTAAATGCAGGTTAGGGGCGTGGCTCAGGCCCTGACGTCGTCGCGCAAGGGGTTCTGGTGGCGCAGGAAGGCTTGGCTTATGGTTTTCCTGCGGCAGGTTTCGTCTGCTGTTCTGCCGAGAGGGTTTGCCATTTCCGTCCGTCCTGCCCTGATCCGTTCCCTTGCTCTGGCAGGCGTGGTTCTGAGCGTGTTGTGCGCGCTTTGTCTGGGGCGCTATCCGCTGTCACCGCTGCGGGTTTTGGGTGTGTTCGGGCATTTGTTGCATCTGTCTGCCGGAGTTGACCCGCTTGCGCAGGTGGTGGTGATGCAGGCGCGGTTGCCGCGTATTCTGGCGGCGCTTTTGGTCGGAAGCGCATTGTCCTGTGGCGGCGCGACCTATCAGGCTGTGTTCCGTAACCCGCTGGTCTCGCCGGATCTGCTGGGCGTTCTGAGTGGTGCGGCGTTTGGGGCGGCGCTTGCGATCGTCAGTGGCGGATCGGCGTTCGTGGTGCAGATGGGCGCGTTCGGGGGCGGGTTGCTGGCGGTTGGGTGTGGGTTGCTGATTAGCAGAACCCTGCCGGGAGGCGGGGTTTTGGCCCTGCTTCTGGGTGGCCTGATCGGGAATGCGATTTTCACGGCCTTGCTGTCTTTGGTGAAATATCTGGCCGATCCGATGGACCAGCTTCCGGCCATTGTGGACTGGCTTCTGGGCAGTCTGGCGCCGAGCGGATGGCACGAACTGGCGTGGGTGTCTGGTCCGCTCATTATCCTGACAATGGCGCTTGTTCTGTGCGCGCCTGTTCTGGATGTGCTGTCTTTGGGAGACGAAGAGGCGCGCAGTCTGGGTGTTTCCCTGCGGGTGATGCGTCCGGCACTCATTGTTCTGGCAACGCTGGCCTGTGCCATGACGATTTCGATGGCGGGCATTATCGGTTGGATCGGACTTCTGGTCCCCCATGTGGCACGCCTGCTCGTCGGGGCGGAGCACCGGAACATGATGCCAGTGACGGCGCTGCTGGGGGCCGGGGGGCTGGTGCTGGCCGATACCTGCGCGCGCAGTCTGACGACGGGCGAGGTTCCGCTTGGGATCGTCACGCAACTGTTCGGCGCTCTGGCTTTCGTGCTGGTTCTGCGGCGCCTGCGGGGCGGGATGGCATGACATTGCTGTCGTGTTGCAATCTTGGTTTCCGCCAGCCACGGCAGGCCGGGTTTGTGCTGGAGGATATCGATCTTTCGTTCCGGGAAGGTGAACTGGTCGGGCTTCTGGGGCTGAACGGTGCGGGCAAGAGTACGCTGCTGCGGCTTCTGATGGGCTTTCTCGCACCTTCGACGGGAGAAGTCTTTCTTCAGGGGCGGTCTATGCGGGAGTGGCCTGCCTCTGGCATTGCTCGGCATCTGGCTTATGTGCCGCAAAGTCATGTGGCGACGTTTCCTTATACGGTGCGGCGGATGGTGGAGTTGGGGCGGGTGCCGCATTCCGGCCTGATGGGGCGTTTGTCTTCGCCGGACGGGAGGGCCGTGGCGGCGGCACTGGAGCGGATGGGGCTGGAGCGTTTTGCCGATCGTCCCGTTACGGAACTGTCCGGCGGCGAGCGTCAGAGGGTCGTTCTGGCACGGGCCATTGCGCAGGATGCGCGGGGCCTGTTGCTGGATGAGCCGATGACGGGGCTGGATTACGGGTATCAGCTGCGTCTGATGGCGCTGCTGGCGGAACTTGCGCGGGAGGGGCGGCTTGTTATGCTCACGTCGCACCGGCCGGAAGAGCTTTATGCGCGTGCCAGCCGGGTTCTGGTTCTGGATCATGGTCGGATCGAAGCGGACGGGCCGCCGCAGGACGTCGTGACGGCAAAACGGATGTCAGCGCTTTACGGGGTGCCTCTAATGCAGATGGATCATGCCGGAAACCGCTTTTTCCATCAGGAAAGGAACGAGAAATGACATTGGGACTGACATTGTCACGGACCCTGAAGCGGTTTTCGGCCCTGACATTTCTGGGGACGGCTTTGATGGGTGCGGTTGCGCTGCCGGGGCCGGCCGCCTACGCGGCCCCTCCCACCCGGATTGTGGAAGGCTGGTACGCCCATAATGCGATGCTCATCATGCTGGGGGCGCAGAACCAGATCGTGGGAACCGTGGCGCGTCCGGCGATGTTGCCCTGGATGTTCAAGCTGGTGCCGTCGTTGTCCAGAGCCGAGACGCTGGACCCCGGCAATCTGAATGCGGAAGAGCTTTTGGCGCTGCATCCCGATCTGGTGTTCGTGACGGCTTCGGGCCATTCCGCCGATGCCCTGACGCGGGCCGGGCTGAACGTGGTGCCTGAAGGGTTCGACCGGTTTGATTCGATGCTCGACTGCGTGGACGGAACCGCGACCCTGCTTCAGACACCACTGGCGACAAAGCGGGCGCAGGCATATCGTCTGGCGTTTCTTCAGGCTGTCTCGCAGGCTCCGACCAATCCGCAGGGGCCGCTTGTGCTGCATGTGGAATCCCTCAAGCCACTCAGGGTGGATGGTGACGCCAGCATCATCGACCAGTGGATCCGCAGTGCGGGTGGGCGGAATGCCGCACAGGGCATTCATGGGAACAAACAGCCCGTTTCGATCGAACAGGTCCTGTCGTGGAACCCGGATATCGTCATTATCGGAGCGAATGCGGGCGATCCGGCGACGCTGACGCAGGACCCGGTCTGGTCGAAGATCAAGGCCGTACAGTCCGGGCGCGTCTATCGCAATCCGACCGGGTTGTTTCCGTGGGACCGTTATGGGCCGGAGCTTCTGCTTCAGGTTCTGTGGTCGCGGCAGATCGTTCAGACCGGACAGGTGGACCGGCCTGCGATGATCCGGTCTATCCGTTCTTTCTATCACACGTTCTATGGTATCGCGCTGTCTGCCGGGGATGCGGAGCTGATGCTCGATGCGCGTCCTCCTGCGCCCGATACGCACTGAAATTCATACTCAGGGACAGCTTCAGATGACGCAGACAGCTTCACAACGCGGCCGGATCGTTCGCCGCAGGGTTCGTGGCGCAGTGGGGCTGCTTCTTGCGGGAAGCGTTCTGGCGGGGATTTCTGCCGGCGCGGCGCGTGCGGAAGAGAGTCTGCTGCCCGTTCCGCAGAGCGTTTCGGTGCCCAATGGTGTGGCGCCGATCGGTGGCGGGGTGCAGATCGTGTGGGACACACGCCCCTCGCCCCTGCTGCAACGGGCGACGGCACGGTTTACGACGCGTCTTGCGGCCATCGCCGGGCCTGCGGGGCAGGATGAGCCGTATGTGCTGCATGTGTCCGCCGGGCCCGACCGGGCTTATCTGAGTGTGGATGAAAAGGAGCGTTACGCGCTCACGACGGCGGCCAAGGGCGCGCGGCTGGAGGCGGATGGTCCGGCGGGTGTGATTCACGGTCTGGCGACGCTGCTTCAGCTTGTCCGCGCCACCCCGGATGGTGCGGTCGTCGAGCGGATCCATATCGAGGATGCGCCCCGGTTTGCGTGGCGCGGTCTGCTGCTGGACGTGTCGCGGCATTTCGATACGGTCGAAACCGTGGAGCGCCAGCTTGATGCGATGGAACTGGTCAAGCTCAACGTCCTGCACTGGCATCTGAGTGACGGAACGGCCTTTCGGGTCGAGAGCCGGGCATATCCGCAGCTTCAGGCCATGACCGCCCCGGATCAGTATTATACGCAGGCGCAGATCCGCGAGGTCGTGTCCTATGCGGCTGATCGCGGTATTCGTGTTGTGCCGGAATTTGACGTTCCGGGGCATGCGCTGGCCATCGTGCGCGCTTATCCGGAACTGGCGGCGCAGCCTTTGCCGGATATGAGCACCAAGGGGCTGAACCTCAATAACGCTGCCCTCGACCCGACCAATCCGCAGACGCTGCGCTTCGTGCGGGTTCTTTATGGCGAGATGGGTCGCCTTTTTCCGGACCGCTATATCCATGCGGGTGGCGATGAAGTCGTATCCTCCCAGTGGACGAAAAATCCGGCGATTGCGGCCTATATGAAGGCACATGGCTACGAAACCGCCGAAGCGCTTCAGGCTGCGTTCACGGCGCAGGTCGCGGCCATGATTGCCGCGCAGGGACATGTGATGATGGGATGGGACGAGGTCAGCGAGGCCCCGATCCCGAAAAATGTGGTTGTCGAGCCGTGGCGTGCGTCGAAATGGACGGGATCGGCCACGCGCGCCGGGCATCCGGTCGTGGTGTCGGCGGGATATTATCTCGATCTGCTGCGTCCTGCCGCCACGCATTATGCGGTCGATCCGTTCGATACGCGGGCGGACGGCATCACGCCCGAGCAGCTGGCGAAGTTCCCGCCCAAACATCCCGAGTTCTCCGTGCCGTTTGAACTGGACGTGAACGCCCCGCCGCTGGATGACGCACAGAAAAAGCTGGTGCTGGGGGCGGAAGGGACGCTTTGGGCGGAAATGGTGTCCGAACCGATGCTGGACTCGCGGCTCTGGCCCCGGATGGCGGCACTGGCCGAGCGGTTTTGGTCCGCGCAGGACGTGCGGGATGTTCCTGATCTGGAGCGCCGTTTGCCGGTCGTGATGACGGAGCTTGAAGCGACGGGATTGCAGGCCACGCAGCATCGTCATGCCATGCGTGAAGCCATGGCGCCAGGACGTTCAGAGCCTCTGGCAGTGCTGACGGATGTGACGGTTCCTGTCCGCAATTATGCGCTCAACCATCTTGCAGCCCCCACCGGAGAGGCCATGCTGTCGGCACCTGTGGCAGTCGCGGAGCCTGATTCGTTTGTGGCGACTCAGTTCAATGCGATGGCAGAGCGTTATGCGCAGGGCGAGACGGCGCTGGCAGGCCCGCTGCGGCAGATGCTTCAGCGCTGGGCCGATAATGACGCGGCGTTCGTGACAAGTGCGAAAGGAATTCCGGCGCTTGAAGCCGTGGTCCCCGTCTCGCACGCCGTAGGGCAGTTGTCCCGCGCCGGGCTGAATGTTCTGAACGGGCGGAGCGGCTCGGCATGGCGGATGGATGCGGCCCGTCTGCTTCAGGATCAGGACGCGGCGTTTGAGAATTCGGCCAGTATGCTGGCCTCCGCCCATGCCCCGCAACCGCCGGGAGGATTGCTGATTGCGATCCTGCCGGGAATCAAAGCACTTCTTGCAGCAGGGGGGCGATAAGCGTCTCGGATCTGCGCCTCTGGGGGTGGATTTCCGGCGCGCGGCGGGGGAAAAGGAGAGCATGACACGTTTTCCGATCCTCCTCCTCGATTATGACGGCACGCTGGCGGAAACGCAGCCGGCCATTCTTCGCAGCCTGACAGAGGCGTTCGATGCCGTGGGTGTCTCCGCGCCCACGTCGGACGCGCTCAAACAGGAACTGACGCGAGGCGGCACGCTCCAGACGCTGTTTCAGGCGATCGTTCCCAAAAGCGACGAGCAGGATGCGGCGGCGTTCGTACGTCATTACCGGGCGTTCTATCCGGCGGCGGACGAGGAAGAGACGGTCCTGTTCGACGGGGTGGTGGACACGCTGGCCGCACTGAAAGAGCAGGGCACCATCCTCGCCATTCTTAGCAACAAACACGCGCCAACCGTGTGTGCGAGCATCGCGCGCTTTGGCCTGACGCCGTTCTTTTCAGGTGTTGTGGCGTCCGAACCGCATTTTCCGCACAAGCCTGATCCGCGCGTGATGGATGAGCGCATTGTGCCGCTGTTTCCGAAGCAGCAGCGCTCGGACTTTTTGATGGTGGGCGATACCGTGGCCGACCTTCAGTTCGCCCGCAATGCCGGGATCGCCTCATGCTGGGCCAGTTACGGCCACGGATCGGCCACTCAGTGCGCGGCACTGGACCCGGATCTGCGGATCGGGGCTTTCAGCGACCTGCCTGCCGCACTTCGGAACTGAAACGCCGCCGTCTGGTCAGGGGGCGGCGGGGCCGATGCTGCCGCGCAGGACCAGTTCGGTATCGAGGATGACATTCTCGCTGCCGCTGGCCGCACTTAGCAGGCGTACGGCTTCCGTCCCCTTGCGTTCGTGAGGCTGGCGGATCGTGCTCAGATCGGCGCCTTCGGCAGCGGGGATGTCATCGAAGCCGAAGATCGAGACGTCCTGCGGAATGTTCAGGCCCAACGCACGGATGGTCTGCATGGCACCGATGGCGACGCGGTCGCTCATGGCGAGGATAGCGGTCGGGCGCTGGGCGCGGTTCAGCAGATGGCGGACGCCTTCCGCTCCCATATCTTCGGAATTGATGGGGATTTCCCATGCCGGGACGTCTTCGGGAGCGATTTTCGCTTCCTGCAGCGCCAGAAGATAGCCTTCAAGGCGCATGGCGATGGTGCTGTGAGCGATATTGGCGCGTCGCTTTGCCGTCAGAGGGCCGAAATAACCGTCATGGGCTGTTTTGAGTGACAGAATGCCGAAATGCCGGTGCCCGAGTTCAAGCAGGGTTTTGGCGGCACGATACGCGGAGCCGCGATCGTCGATCCCGACATACGGCACGCCATCGAGGCGGGGCTGGTCCACCACGACGAGCGGAACATTGCGCTGCTGGGCCATGAGCACGCAGCGGCTGTCGGGAGCTACGGAATAGAGGATATAACCGTCCACGGCGGCGTTGCCGAGCGAGACGGGTGCGGTGCGGTTGCGCAGATTGCTGCCCGCGGAAATCAGGGCGAGATCGGTTTCCAGATCGTCACAGGACCGGGCGACACCGTTGAGAACGCTCAGGATTGCGGGGTCGGTGAAGGCGTAGGGCAGGTCTTCGCTGAACAGGAAGCCCAGAGCGCCTGCGCGGCCGGTGGCAAGCTGTTTGGCGGCTGGATCGGGGCCGGTATATCCAAGCTCCTGCGCGGCGGCGAGGATCTTCTCGCGCAGGGCGGCCGATAGCTGGCCGGGGCGGATATAGGCGTTGGAGACCGTTGTGTGGGAAACCCCGACCTGTGCTGCCACGTCCTTGAGGGTTACTTTGCGGCGATCGTACTGTCGGGTCATGGTTCCGGTCTGTCCAGCAAAAGACACCAGACCTGTCGGGGCCGATCCTGACGGCTGCGGTATGATGTCAGTTTTCTCTTAAAAATCACTGATGGCACCATATCCAGTCTGCCGGACGGAAACCAGTCACGGACGCGGGAGGGATTGCGAAAATGTACGATTTCGCAATCACGGATCTGTCAAACCCTTCTCCGACCAGGAGATCAGCTTTGTTTTGGCTTGGGAGCGGGAGCTTTTTTTGCCTGGGGGAGGGGGGTAAACATCGCGCGGCATTTGGGGGAGAGTTTGTCGATTTTCTTCTGCATGCAGGCGGTGATCTTGGCTTCGTTGGGGATGGCCAGCGCGCACAGGCGAAGCGCATCGCCCTTGCAGGCCTGCGTCTGTTCTTCACGGGTGGCGGCGGAGGCACCCTGTGTCAGTGCAAATGTCAGGCCGGCCAGGGCAATACAATAACGGATCATGTGTTTTCTCCTTACCTTCAGGTAAGCGTGTGGCGCTTTTCACAGTTTCAATCTGAAAGAACTTTATCGCAACTCTGTGTCCTGAAATATCCTTCAATAAGGACTTCCTGAATCCGGATTAACGACTTTCAGGAGTGAAGAATACGGGCAAACCGTGCCGACGCTGCCGGGCCGGGCGCCGTTTCGACGATGGGGGCCGGAAGCTCGGGCGGGAGGGCGCCGGGTTGCAGACTCATCAAAAGGACGCGCGCGCGTCTGGCATCTGGAGTGTCGGCCCAGCAGTAGTGAATGGCACGGGATTCACGTTGGGATTCGATCAGCCCCGCGCGCCGGAGGGCGCCCAGATGCTGGCTCAGTGTCGGTTGTCCGATACCGGTCATGGTTTCAATCTCGCTGACGGCATGGGTGCTGTCGAGCAGGGCCGAGAGGATCATGAGTCGTTGGGGCTGAGCGAGAATACGCAGCCATTCCGCCAGTTCGCGGCTTTTCTCAAGGGGCAGCAGGACGGTCATGAACGCTCCCTCGGCATGGGCTGGAAGAACCATTTGGCCCCGGCTTTTTCTACTGCGGCCTGCGTCTGAAGCGGGGGCGCGATGGTGCGCTGTCCGGGTTGCCAGCTTTCGGGCGTGAGAGCGCCCGCGCGGTCCACTTCCTGTAGGGCGCAGAGCAGGCGCAGGAGTTCGGGGACGGAGCGTCCGACTGTGGCGGGGTAGTTCAGGATCGCCCGGACGGTGCCCGTGGGGTCGATCATGAAGACGGAGCGGACGGTTGCGCTGTCCTGAGCTGTGCTGTCGAGCATGCCGTAAGCTTTGGCGACGGCAAGGGATGGGTCTTCGATGATGGGGAAAGGGACATGGACGTCGAACTGCGTCCGGATCGCGTTCACCCAGGCCAGATGGGCTGGAAGACTGTCCGCTGAGATGCCGAGGAGCGCGCAGTCCCGCTTCTGGAACTCCTCCGCGCTGCGGGCGAGAGCAATGAATTCGCTGGTGCAGACAGGTGTGAAATCGGCCGGATGGGCAAAGAGCAGCACCCAGTGCCCGCGCAGGGCGCTCATGATGAACTCGCCATGCGTGGTCCGGGCGCTGAAATCCGGAGCGCGGTCGCCGATGCGAAGGGACGGAAAAGACGATTCAGCGGGAGGGGATACGATCATGGTCCGGTTCCAAAAGCATCAGGGCGCTTGACATGCAACACTTACAATATTAACTTAACAGTTAATGAAAGTGTCGTAAAGACATTCCGCAGCCAGAAGGTGGACGCCATGCACGATGCAGCAATTCAGGCCGCGACCGACCAGATCCGGCGGACCGAGCAGGGTGCGACGCCCATTCCCGTCGTCTGTACGTTCTTCGATGAAGCCACGAATACTGCGACGCATGTGGTCCATTGCCCCGTCACGAAGCGCGCTGCCGTCATTGACAGCGTGCTTGATTATGACGCTGCGGCCGGACGAACGTCGCATGGCTCGGCGCAGGCGATTGTCGATTATGTGGGGCGTGAAGGCCTGACTGTGGACTGGCAGCTTGAGACGCATGCCCATGCGGATCATCTCTCTGCCGCGCCCTGGTTGCAGGAAAAAATTGGTGGCAAGCTGGGGATTGGGGCGGACATCACGCTGGTTCAGGCTGTGTTCGGCAAGATCTTTAATGCGGGAACGCGTTTTGCGCGGGATGGGTCGCAGTTTGACCGTCTGTTCCGCGATGGCGAGACCTTCCGGATCGGTGAACTTCCCGTCACGGTGCTGCATGTTCCGGGCCACACGCCTGCAGATATGGCGTTCGTGATCGGTGATGCGGCCTTTGTGGGCGATACGATCTTCATGCCGGATTTTGGTACGGCGCGAGCAGATTTCCCGGGTGGAGATCCACGGCAGTTGTTTCGTTCCATCCGCCGTCTGCTGTCACTTCCGGTCGAGACGCGGCTGTTCCTGTGTCATGACTACAAGGCGCCGGGACGGGACGATTATGTCTGGCTGACGACAGTCGGGCACGAGCGCGGTTACAACATTCATGTTCATGACGGCGTGAGCGAAGAGGAGTTCGTGCAGATGCGCACCGCCCGCGACGCGACGCTTGCGATGCCGCGCCTCCTGATGCCGTCCGTACAGGTCAACATGCGCGGTGGGCACCTGCCCGAACCCGAAGCCGACGGCGTGAGCTACATCAAGATCCCCGTCAATCGCGTCTGAAATCCATCCGTCCGGCACGATTGTGCCTTATTTTGCGTTTCTGGAGTTCCCATGCCAACCCGTCATCTGACCGACAGCTATGCCATTTCCCCCCAGATTGCCGTGCAGGATATTGCCGATCTGAAGGCGGAGGGATTTCACACGATCCTTTGTTTCCGTCCTGACGGGGAGGCGCCGGATCAGCCGGAAATGAAAGTGATCGAGGCCGCCGCGAAAGAGGCTGGACTGGCATTTGCCGCAATTCCGGTAAAGTCCGGAACCGTGCCGAGCGAAACGCAGATCGCCGAAACGCGGCAGGTTCTGGCGACGCTTCCCGCGCCGGTTGTCGGCTATTGCCGCTCAGGCACACGGGCCGGGCAGATCTGGGCTCTCGCCGAGGCTGGCAAGCGCCCTGCCGCTGAAATTTTCGCGGCAATGGAACGGGCCGGGGTGGATATCAGCCGTTTACGGGCACGGATCGAGCGTGTTGCTGCTCCGGCGGCGGCCCCGCGCAAGGATGCGGCGCATTTTCAGGTTCTGATCATCGGTGGTGGTGCGGGTGGTCTGTCGACTGCGGGCAGTCTGCTCAAGCGGAACCGGAATCTGTCGATTGGTGTGGTGGAGCCGTCTAACGAGCATTTCTACCAGCCCGGCTGGACGCTTGTGGGCGGGGGCGTCTTTCAGGCCGCACAAACGCGCCGCAAAGAAGCGGATGTCATGCCGAAAGACGTTGTCTGGGTGAAGCAGGCGGCAAAGCTGTTCCGGCCGGATGTGCGCGAAGTGGTGCTGACGGACGGCACGGTCGTGTCCTATGACGCGCTCGTCGTGGCGACGGGGATTACGCTGAACTGGGACGCTATTCCCGGTCTGGCGGAGACGTTGGGCAAGAACGGCGTGACATCGAACTACCGTTTCGATCTGGCCCCCTACACATGGCAGCTTGTGCAGCAGCTCAAGGGCGGCACTGCGATCTTTACCCAGCCGCCCATGCCGATCAAATGCGCCGGTGCGCCGCAGAAAGCCGTGTATCTGTCCTGCGATGCGTGGAAGCGCCGGGGCGTTCTGGATAACATTTCGGTCGAGTTCGATACCGCAACACCGGGGCTGTTCGGTGTGAAGGATTTCGTGCCGCCGCTGATGGAATATATCAAGCGCTATCACGTCGGATTGCACACCGGATCGAAGCTCGTGGAAGTGGACGGGCCGAACCGCAAGGCCGTTTTCGAACGCAAGGTCGGGGAGAATGTGGATCGGGTTGAGCGGACGTTCGACATGTTGCATGTCGTGCCGCCGCAGAGCGCGCCGCAGGTGATCCGCGACAGTGCGCTCTCGGGATCGGACGGGTTTGTTGAGGTCAATCCGGCGACGTTGCAGCATGTGCGTTTCCCGGATGTGTTCGCCCTCGGAGATGTGATCGGCACGTCCTGTGCCAAGACCGCAGCAGCGGTTCGGGTGCAGGCGCCTGTGGTGGCGACCAACGTGCTGGCGTTTCTGAAGCATCAGGGGCCGGTTTCGGAATATGAGGGCTATGGCGCCTGTCCGTTGACGGTGGAGAACGGGCGGATCGTGCTGGCCGAGTTCAGCTATGGCGGCAAACTGGCTCCGACGTTGCCGAAATGGCTGCTCAACGGACAGAAGCCGACGCGCCTTGCCTGGTGGCTCAAGAAATACGTCATGCCGCTGATGTATTGGGACGGGATGTTGAAAGGGCGTGAGCTGATGGTCGCGCCCAAGCCCCTGAATGCGAAAAAGGGCGGCTGAGCGGATCGTGCATATTGCGCTTGAGCTGGCCTGTGGTGTTCTGATCGGGTTTACGCTGGGACTGATCGGGGGCGGCGGGTCCATTCTTGCCGTTCCCTTGATGGTCTATGTCGTGGGTGTGAAAAACGCGCATGTCGCCATCGGAACGAGCGCCATGGCGGTAGCGGTCAACGCTCTGGCCGGGTTGGTCAGCCATGCCCGCGCGGGGACGGTCAAATGGAAATGCGCGGGCATTTTCGCGCCGTGCGGCGTGGCGGGAGCGTTCATCGGGGCGGCGTTTGGCAAGGCGGTGAATGGCGAAAAGCTGTTGTTGTGTTTTGCGCTGCTGATGGTCGTGGTCGGTGTGCTCATGCTGCGGGGGCGTCGCAACAAGGGTGAGGCCGGGGCGGCGTGTAACCGTCAGAACATGCCGCGCGTCATGATGGCCGGGGCCGGGACGGGCGTGTTGTCCGGATTTTTCGGGATTGGCGGCGGGTTTCTGATCGTCCCGGCGCTGATCGCCTGCACACGGATGCCTATTCTCAATGCGGTCGGCACATCGCTGGTCGCGGTGGCGGCGCTGGGAGCCAGTACGGCGCTGAGTTACATGCTCTCGGGCTATGTGGACTGGGTGATGGGTCTGCTGTTCGTGGCGGGGGGCGTCATCGGCAGCTTTCTCGGGACCCGTGCGGCGAAGCGCCTTTCAGGCTCCGGTCCCGCGCTGACGACGTTCTTTGCCTGCGTCATTTTCACGGTTGCGGCGTACATGATCTGGAAGAGCCTCGCCGCGTTGTAAGGCGCGTCAGTCTAGGCCGAAATTCGGAAAAATCGTGAAGCACACCATTGAGAAATAGAACATGACCGCCAGCAGGATGTGACACATATAAAGCGGCGCGATCATGGCGCCGCGCCTGCGGAAAAACGCCATCAAAACACCGAAGGCCGCGATGGCGACGGCAAGCGCCACGTTCAGCATGAGGCGATTGTCACCATTGCTGATCGCAATGACGAGAAAGACCGCGCCAACAATGGCCGATCCAACATGGACGGGCGTGAGGAAGCTGAAAGGGCGCTTGTAGCGGGCCGCGAAAATAGCGAGCCAGACGCCCATGATCACCGTGAGAGTGAAGCACCCCGTCGAAGCATACAGCATCAGTCGTCCATCCTGTCTCTGCGCAAAATCGCGGAGCCGTGACTGGAGCAGTCGGAAGTCCGCACATGCCGTTCTGGTGGTTTGTCTACTCCAGAACGGTTCTGCGGGCCATATGTTCCGGACGATCATGTCTTTGCCTGTGGAGGCATATCACAAACAAATACCACCTACAGGTATAATGATTTTCAAGGTTTCCTTTCTGTTTCGATATGACATAATCATGAAACGAAACAGGAGAGGGGGCATGGGACAGGATGGATCTGGGAGCGCGCCTGCGGTTTGTCCGGACAGCCAGAAATCTGTCCCAGCGTGAACTGGCCAAGCGGACCGGCGTCACCAATTCCACGATTTCCCTGATCGAATCCGGGGACATGAACCCCTCCGTCGGGACGCTCAAGCGGGTTCTGGACGGGATTCCCGTAACACTTGGCGAATTTTTCAGCATCGTCCCGGAAGGGGGAGACAAGATCTTTTACCGTGCGGACGAACTCCTGACCTTCGAGCAGGGAGGCGTGGTGTTCCGGCAGGTGGGGGCGTCCTCATTCGGCAGGACGCTTCAGATTTTGCGGGAAAACTATGCGTCCGGCGCTGATACGGGGGCTGCGGTTTATGCCCATGAGGGCGAGGAGGGTGGTTTCATCCTTCACGGGCGTGTGGAAATTACGGTCGGAGAGCGGCAGGAGATCCTTGGGCCGGGGGATGCGTATCATTTCGACAGTCGCCAGCCACACCGGTTTCGATGTCTGAGTTCCGAAGGCTGTGAGATCATCAGCGCCTGTACACCACCGACATTCTGAGCTTTTTGTTCTGATCTTCAAAAGAACGGGAGGGGTGTGGCCGTCTCCCGGTTGCTGCGTTCTATCGTCTGGTGGGCCTGTCAGACATGTGAGATGGGTGTGCTCAGGGGAGAGCCACGGGCATGCGAGACCGTCCGTATCCTGAACGTTTCAACTGGCGGCGTCTCGTATCCGGATCTGTGCGGACGGGGCTGCGCGTGTTGGTGTGCGTGTGCGTTCTGGAGGGGACGGTATGGGGAGAAACCGTCACGCGGACGCCTGACATCTGCCCGGTTCGCAAAGTCGTTTTGCAGATCGACACGAAGGCGCTTGCAGCGGCTGTTGCAGAGCTGGAGCGCAAGACGCGATGCCCGGTGCTGATGGATGATGCGCTTTTGCAGGACAAAAGCAGCGTGACCGTCAGGGGGCTGTATACACCGCGGGATGCGCTGGTGCGGCTGCTGGGTAATGCGGAACTGGACGTGATCGAGACGGTTCAGGGGCTGGCAGTCATGCCGCTGACCTATCGCGAGGCGCATCGCAGGGATCACGCTTCGCATCTGTAGGCTCTGCGCCACTCATCAGGGGCGCGATTTCCAGATCCGGCGTTGCAGCGCGAAGGTCAGGAGCGCCATCAGGGCGAGGTACGCAAGAACGTAGAGGCCGATCCGTCTGCGCTCTGCTGCGTGCGGATGCGCGACGTCGTTGAGAAAGGCCGAAACGTCGGTTGCCATCTGTTGGATGGTGGCTTTTGTACCGTCCGGGTAGGTCAGCATTCCGTCCTGAAGGGGCGGCGGCATGCCGATATGCTTCCATTTCAGCGCAGTGTTGTAATAGCGGCCGTCATCGAGTTTCACGCCCGCAGGTGTGGGGGCATAGGACAGGAGGATGCGCCGGATCTGTTCTGCGCCCCCTGGTAATGTCATGGCCAGTCGGGAGAGGTCGGGCGGAAGCAGCCCGTGATTGGCCAGACGCCCTACGGCCTCGTTGGGATAGGGCGAGAGAATGGGATCGGCGGGTGTGGCGGGACGGGTTTTCGGATCGCCATTGTCGTCCGTTCCGTTCGGAATCTGCTGATCGGCGGCCCAGCTTCGGATGGCGTCTGGTGAGAGTCCGAAGGCGGCCATATCGCCGTAATCGACATGCTCCATGCCGTGGCAGGCGGCGCAGACCTGCTGAAAGACCATCAGGCCACGCTGGGCGGGTGTGCTGGCGGCGGCGGGAAAGGTTGCTAGGCTGGCGACAAAAGCGAAAGTCCGGAGCAGGCGGCTCATGATGTGATCTCCCGTTCCGAAACGAGCGGCATGACCACCAGAAAATGGATGAACCACCATGCCATCGCCAGACGGCTGACGATCAGCCATGTTTCGGTCGGAGGATGCATCCCCGCGATGCCCAGCAGAATAAACGACAGAAAAGCCAGCGGCAGGGACAGGCGCACCAGTGGGCGGCGTGTGGCCGGACGGGTGGGGGAACGGTCCAGCGAGGGTAGGGCGAACAGAACGGCGAGGCTGCCGACGGCGAGGAGCAGCCCTCCGAGGCGGGACGGCACGGCGCGGAGGATCGCGTAGAACGGTGCGAAATACCATTCCGGCCGGATGTCACGCGGCGTCACGAGTGGATTGGCTTGAACATAATTGTCCGCGAGCGTCAGCAGATTGGGCAGGAAAAAGACCAGCCCGGCATAGACCATCAGGAACAGGCAGAGCGCGAAGCCGTCCCGGCTGGTGTAATACGGATGGAACGGTAGGGTCTGTTTCGGGCTGACGGGGTCGATGCCGGAAGGGTTGTTCGGCTTGACCACATGCAGGGCCGCAACATGCAGGGCGATGACGGCGAGGATCGCAAAAGCCATCGTGAAATGCAGCACGAACAGGCGGTGCAGGGCCGTGTTTCCCAGCGTTTCGCCGCCCAGAAGCAGTTCGGAAACCGGCTTGCCGATCAGGGGAATGGTGTGGGCGGCATTCAGGACCACCGTGGCGCCCCAGTAGGACATCTGTCCCCAGGGCAGGACATAACCGGCGAAGGCCGTGACCATCACCATCAGCATCAGGCCCAGCCCTGTTAGCCACAGCAGTTCGCGCGGAGCCTTGTAGGAGCCGTACCAAAGGCTGCGCGCAATATGGATGTAGAGGCAGGCGAACAGCATCGTCACGCCGCCCATATGCAGGCTGCGCAGGAACCAGCCTGAGGGGATTTGACGGTCGATCGCTTCGACGCTGGCGAAGGCCTGTGTGATGTCGGGGGTGTAGTTGATGGCGAGGAACAGGCCACTGGCGATCATGATGACCATCGTGACCATCAGGAAGGCGCCGAAGCTCCACAGGGCATTGAGGTTCCGGGGCATCGGAAAGGCAATGTATTCGCGGCGCAGGACGCTCATGACGGGCAGGCGGCGTTCAAGCCATCCGGGAGTTTTCTCGGGTGCGGGCATGGGGGCCGGTCCTCAGATCTGCTGGATGTCGGACATGCTGAAGCCCGGATCGCCCGCACTGTGGCCGATGCGGATTTTCGTGTCGGAGAGGAACGTCACCGGCGGGACCGGCAAATTATACGGCGCGGGCGCGCGCTGTGCGACGCGGCCTGCGGCATCGAAATGCGAGCCATGACAGGGGCAGAAATACCCGCCTTCTGCCTCGGGCGCAGAGCCGGGTTTCTCGAAAGACGGAACGCAGCCCAGATGGGTGCAGATCCCGACCAAAACCCCATAATCGGGGCGGACCGAGCGGTGCCAGTTCGTGGCATCTTTCGGCTGCTGAAGCATTTTCGAGTCTGCGTCGCGCAGGGTGGCGATGTGCGCGGGGGTCTGGAGTGCGGCCAGCATCTGTGGTGTGCGGCGCTGGATGAAAATGGGCCAGTCCTGCCATTGCACGGTCATGTCCTGTCCGGGAGCAAGGGAAGACAGATCGACCTCCAGCGTTTTGTCGGACAAAGTCGTGGCGGACGGATTTTTCAGGCTGTTGAGAAAAGGGACGGCAAGGGCGCAGGCCCCCGCGCAGCCCAGTGTTACGGTTGCGGTCGTCAGCAGGTCGCGCCGTTTCGTGCCGCCCGGGGAAGGGGACGTCTCGCTCTGGGTCATGCGGAACCTCTGCCGACTGTGCCGGAGTTCCGGCAGGAAAGATGCGCGCAGGATAGGCGGATTTGCGCTTTCGAGAAAGACACGCTGCCGCGCCGGGAGCGGTAGCTTTCAGACGAAGCGGGGGGTAGTGTGTTTCAAACTGCTACGACAATGCATCTTCCGGAGGGCTTCGGGCCATGACGATGAGACACGGATTCAGGATCATGCTGGCGGGGCTACTTGGCGTGGGACCGTTTGTAACGTCTGCGGCGATGGCGGCGGATGGTGCGGCGCTCTACGCGGGAAAATGCGCGATGTGCCACGGGCCTGCGGGCGCTGGACGGCCCGGTACTTTTCCGGCCCTTGCGGGGCGGGTTGGTGCCATCGCGTCTTCACCCGAGGGGAAGGCATATCTTGCGGCGGTTCTGGTGAACGGGCTGCATGGGCCGATTCTTGTGGAAGGGCAGTCCTACAAGGGATTCATGCCGTCGTTTAAGACGCTGTCCGATGACGATATTGCGGCTGTGCTGAGTTATGCGGCGACGCTGGGGGGCGGATCATCGTCCGGGATTTCCGCTCAGGAGGTCGCATCAGTCCGATCCGTTTCGATGGATGCAGCGGCAGTTCAGGCCAAAAGAACGGCGCTTCAGGCGAGTCACGTTATTCCCTGATGGAAAATGGACATCTTTTGATATCAAATAAACGCAATTGCGTGTTGTAACGAAGCGTCCATCTCTGACTAGCTGCGTTAAATCACGAGATGATGTTGACCGAATTAAATGGTCAGGAAGGGGAACACTTATGTCGCAGACTGCAGTGACACACACTTTACCGCTAAAGCCTGTTCATGTTCCCGTCCGGGACCGTACTCTGATCCGTGCGCCGGGACGGCCGATCAATCTTGGGTTGAAAGACAATATCCTCGCGGCGATCGCGCAGGTTTTGGCGGAAGAAGGCTATCAGGGCCTCACCATCAGTCGCGTGGCCAAGGCAGCAGGCGTTTCAACCGCTACGGTCTATCGTCGCTGGCCGACGAAACAGGCGATGTTCTTCGATGCAATTCGTCTGTGGCGCGATGATCTGACGCCGCAGATTGATACGGGCAGCTTTGCCGGGGACGTGGACGAGCTGATTGCCGCGCGCATCCGCTTCCTCGCTACCCCGCTGGGCCGGACTTACGGAACCCTGCTGGGCGAGGCTGTGCATGATCCGGAGTTCGGTCAGGTTCTGTGGGAAGTCAGCGTCGTGCCGGCGCGTGCGCAGATGGCATTGTTTCTTGAGCGCGCAAGCAAGCGGGGCGAAAAGGTTTTCTGCCAGCATGCCGATACGGTGCTGGACATGCTCCTCAGCACGATCCATTTCCGCGCTATGAACATGCTGGGGCGGGAGCCCATGGACGCGCAGAGCAATCTGCGGGAAATCCAGTCGCTCGCGCGGTGTCTGATTTCCTGCTGAGGAAACGGGTGTTTTTCAGAAGCCGTATGAAATCCGGCCGCCGATAAAGCGCGGCGGGCCGGGGATGTAGAAATAGGTCGTCGTCGCCATGCCGCCGCTTTCGAAAAAGCTGCGGTTGAGCAGGTTGGAGGCGTAAATCGTGGCCTCCCACTTCCCTGACGAGGGGCGCAGGGTCGCATGGGCGCCGAGCAGGAAGTAGGGCGGCAGGCGATAGAAGCCCGTGCCGCCGACCGCGATGGCCTGACTGCCGCGATAGGACCAGTCCGGCCCGACATCGAGCCCGAGTGCCGATGTCAGAGGCTGTCGCCATTCCGCCTGACCGTTCAGGGTCAGCTTGGGCTGGCCGTTATCCACGCCTGCGAAGTTGCTGTTCACGGCCCGCCAGACGCCCGTTTTGGCATAGGCCGCATTCGTGGCGGCGCGGTTGACGTTCAGGAAGTCCTGATAATTGCCACGCTGCCAGCCAATGTTCTGCGTTACGAAAACATGGCGTATGGGGTGAAATTCGACCGTGCCTTCGAAACCCCAGCTTTCGGATTTCGGGACATTCGTGATTTCACTCAGCGGACCGTAATTCGGGATCAGGACCGTGCCGACAACCTGCTGGCCGTGGAAGTCGTTATAGAATGCCGCACCATTCAGGCGCAGGACATTGGGGATCGGATCGCTTTTGAAGCCGAATTCGTAGGTCAGAACCGTCTCGGGGCCGAACGGGTCAAGCTGGGCCTGGATCTGGGTATTGTTGGCGCTGAAGCCTCCGGGTTTGAAGCCCTTGCTCATCTTGTAATAGACGAGCGTGGTTTTTGTCGCCTGCCATGAGACGCCGACCTGTCCGGCGAACTGGGCCGCAGCCGTGCTCTCACCGTGGAAGGCCGTCGTCTTTCCGCCGAAAATTTCAGACGTCAGGCCCGGCAGGCTGCGGTCGTCGATTTCGTGCAGCAGACCCGCAAACAGCGTGACGTTATGAGGCAGGCGATAGCTGACATGGCCGAATTCGGACGTGCTTTCCTGATTCATCGAAAAGGACGTCGCCATCATGTAACCGCGGGCCGCATAGTCGGTATAGTCAAAGAAGAAGCGCTGTTTCATCCGGCTGCGCTGGTAGAACGCGCCGACGACCCATTGCAGGCGGCTGTCCGGATTGCTGGAGCCCAGACGCAGTTCCTGCGTGAAGGCGTTGGCACTGATGGTGCGGTAGGTGTCGGCTTCGGCCCGTGATGTGCCGTCCTGATCGGTGTATTCGCCCTGTCGTCCGGTTTCGAAGGCCGTGACGGAGGTGAGTTTTGCAACTCCGAAATCATGGTCCATATGCAGGTCCCAGCCCCAGAACTGGTTGTGTTCGCTGGGTTTGAGACCTTCCGGACGTCCGATCAGGTTAGCGAATTGCGGTCGCATCGACCATTCGGCCTGCTGCTGACCCAGATGCGGAAGAGCGGCTGTGCCGATCAGGCGATGGACGGCCTGACTGGTGACGACCTGACTGTTGTCCTGCACGAAATGCCCGGACAGCAGGATCGTGGTGCGGTTGTCGTCCGAATGCCAGCGCAGCTTGCCACGCAGGGCGTAGGAGTCCGCGTCTCCCAGATGGGCACCGTTCTGCGGATCGGTCTGCCAGCCACCGCCCTGCCGGATCTGTCCGGCCAGACGGAAATCGAGCCCCTTGGCGATCGGGCCTGAAATATAGGCCTCGCTCCGGCTTCGGGCGTAAGACGCGATGTCCTGACTGGCGCCGTAGTGCCATGTGCTGGTCGGGTCGGCGGTGCGGAAGCGGATTTCGCCGCCGGTATCGGACTGCCCATGCGTGGTCCCGACCGGGCCCGGAGCAACCGTGACGTCCGCCAGATCGAACATCAGCCCGCTCGATAGGGTCGAGAACGCGAACGGCACGTCATCGAAATAGGTCATGACGGTAGGAATATTGTTCTGGGTGAAGTCGTTGAAGCCGACCCCACGCAGATAGAAATTGTTGGAGGCCGTGCCGTTGACCGACTGGATTGTCAGGTTGGGGGCCACGCGCTCCAGACCGCGCAGGGTGACGACGCCGCGCTGGATCAGGCGTTCTGCGCTCAGGCGGGTGTCGGCATCGGGTAGGTGTTGTGCTGCGACGAAGGCGAAATCCGTGCGGCGCGCGGTGACGGCGATCGTTTCGGTATTACGGGCCTGAACGGATTGTGGAGTGGTTTTGCGCGGGGCTGGCTTTGCCCCTGACGGATGGGCATTCGCGTGATGGGGGGCTCCGGTTTTTCCGTGCAGCGGCTTCGCTTTCTCCGTCGGGGCGGCGAGAGCGAGGGACGGGCCGAGGAGGCTGGCGCTCAGGAGAAGAGCCTTGCGAAGCGTCATGGAAAGGTCGGAGCTCCTGAAAAGGACGGCGTCAGTCGTGGGGGTAGTCTGCCTGAGAGCGCAGGCAAACCCGGCAATTCACGGTGCTTATATTGTACTTGTGCAACAGCGCCAACGCGCAACGCCTTGTGGCGGGTTGGCAGGGCAGATTTCGCTTGAATCGTTATGATATAACATAATAAGAGGGCCGCTCTGACAATCCTTCGTCTTTAGCCTGCATCCCCGTCCGGAGGTTTCATGCCGTCTTTCGTGTCTGCCCGTTCCTTTCTGCTGCTGCTGGGCTGCACTACCGCCCTTGCCGATTCCGCGTTTGCCCAGTCGGTCACGCCGTCCGCAACCTCTTCCCAGACAACTGCGGCTCCCGCCGATGCCCAGACGGACGATGAGGCTTCCGCCGCCCGTTCCAGCTTCGGCCATGCTGACGACCAGCATGGAACGACAACGACGGAGACAAGCCGGGCAGGTGAGGATGCGGTGACGGTCAACGCCCATCTCGAACGCGCCCGCGCTGCGCTTCAGCCGTCAACGGGGGCTACGGTTTATAATTTCTCGCGTCAGGCGATCGAGACCAATCCGGGCGGCGACAATGCGCCGCTGAACGCTCTGCTGCTTCAGGCTCCGGGCGTGGCGCAGGATAGTTACGGGCAGATCCATATCCGCGGTGACCATAATGAAGTGCAGTTCCGTCTCGATGGCGTGGCGCTTCCGGAAGGCATGAGCGTGTTCGGACAGACGCTCATGACGCGTTTTGCCCATTCCATGTCGCTGACGACTGGCGCGCTTCCCAGCGAATACGGATTTCTTCAGGCAGGTGTGATCGATATCACCACCAAGAACGGCTATTCGGATGCTGGTGGTGACGTTTCGATTTATGGTGGCGCGCGCGATTACTTCTTTCCGTCCGTGCAGTTCGGTGGTCATCACGGTAAGTGGGACTGGTTTGCGACGGGTGATTTCGTGCATAACCGCGTCGGTATCGAAAACACGACGCCGAGCTTCAATGCTCTGCACGATCTGACCAACCAGTATCATTTCCTCGGTCACGGCCGTTATACGGTTGATGAGAACACCCGGATCAGCTTTACGGCCGGTGTGTCCAACGCTGAATACCAGCTTCCCAATAACCCCGGGCAGCAGCGCCAGTTCGCCAATCCGTCCTTTGCCAACAGTGACCTGTCGCAGCAGCTTTACGGGAATGGCGACAGCTCAAGTCTGAACGAGCATCAGAAGGAAATTACGGATTTCGGCATCCTGTCCCTGCAAAAGGACATGGGCAAGCTGAGTTTCCAGACGTCCGCCGTGATGCGCTACAGTTCCCTGCGCTATTCGCCTGATCCGCTGGGCGATCTGGTCTATAACGGCATTGCACAGCGTGCGGCCCGTTCGGTCTTTTCGACGGGAACGCAGTCCGACGCGACATGGCAGGCCGCGAAGGATCATACTGTCCGCTTCGGCTACCAGATTTATGTGGAGCGAAACGTTTCTAAATCGGATTCAACCGTCTATCCGCAGACGGGCGAAGACGCCGACGGAGGAGCGATTTATTCCGACAATCCGCTCACCATTCATGACGGCACGGGCCGTACGGGCTGGATGTATGGCCTTTATGCGCAGGACGAATGGCGTCCGCTCAAGAACCTGACAGTCAATTACGGTCTGCGTTTTGATGGCGTGGATGAATACACGCATGCCAAGCAGGTCAGCCCGCGTCTGAACATTGTTTATAAGCCCTGGCATGGCGGCACGTTCCATGCGGGATATTCCCGTTACTTCACGCCGCCGCCGTTCGAACTGGTGGGGGGTACGTCGCTTAACAAGTTCGCCAATACGTCTGCGGCTCCAGGAACGTTCCTGAACAGCAACGTCAAGGCTGAGCGTGACCATTATTTCGATGCGGGTTTCGCACAGACCATTCTGCCGGGCTGGCACGCTTCTTTTGATGCGTATGTGAAGCTCGCCAAGAACATGATTGATGAAGGCCAGTTCGGCTCGCCGGTTATCCTGTCGGCGTTCAACTATCGTCGTGGTCAGGTTCATGGTTATGAATTCGCCACGGATTATACCCGCGGCGCATTCAGCGTTTACGGCAATTTCTCGTGGTCCCGCGCGATCGGCAAGGACATCACGACCGCTCAGTGGAACTTCGATCCGGACGATCTGGCCTATACCAGCAAGCGCTGGATCCATCTGGATCATGATCAGCGTTGGACTGCTTCGGCAGGTGGAAGCTACTCCTTCTTCCACAGGACCGGTCATCCGCTGCGTCTGTCGGCTACGATGGTCTATGGCAGCGGTCTGCGGGCTGATGGTGCGACACCCAACGGTGCTTCGGTTCCGCAATACGCCACATTCAACCTGTCTCTGGTTCAGTCCTTTAAGGATCTGTTTCAGGTTCCGTTCCTCAAGCGGACGCAGCTTCGTCTGGATGTGACCAATCTGTTTGACCGAACCTATCTGCTGCGTGACGGTAGCGGCATCGGCGTCGGGGCACCGCAATACGGTCTGCGCCGCACGATCCTGACCGGTATTGATCAGCGTTTCTGAGTAACACGATCTGACGGGCTGAAACTCCCGTCAGATGTCTCCGGTACAAAGCCTTTACAGAAGCGCCTTGTACCGGATTTTTTCCAGCGCGGCCGGAATATCCATCACAGGCACCGCTTCGCACAGAAAATCTCCCTGTACGAAATCACATTCCATTTCCAAAAGCGCGCGGACCTGCGAGGCGCTCCTGATTCCTTCGGCGACCACCTTGCGTCCGAGGCTGTGGACGATGTCGATCACACCCCTGATAATTGCCGCATCGGTCCCGTGACGCTCCAGGCCTGCCACGAATGCGCGGTTGATCTTGACGTAGTCGAACGTGATGGTTTTGAGGTGGGTCAGGGACGCAAAGCCCGTGCCGAAATCGTCCAGCGAAATCTGGACCCCCTTGCGATGCAGGGTATCAAGTTCGCGCTCGACCTGCTGGTGGTGCGGTCGGGAAAAGATATTTTCGGTAATTTCGAGCGCCAGAGAATTGAGCGGAACATTCATGCCATCTGCGAGGCTGTCGAGTTTCCGGAAAAAGTCGGTATTCTCGAAATCGCAGGAGGTGATGTTAATGGCGATGCGCTCAAAGCGGATGTTTTGTTCGCGAAGTCTGCTCACATCTTCCATAACCCTGTGCGTTACAAAAGTATTCAGGGTCATGGTCAGGCTGTGGTCTTCAAACACCTCAGGAAAATACTGCGGAGAAAGTACTTTATGTTGTGGGTGGTCCCAGTGCAGGAGGGCTTCAAATGAAATACGCCCGGGGATGCTGAGGGAAAAAATCGGCTGATAGAAGACTTTGATGCTCTGATCTCGCAAACCGGTCTGAACGCGCCGACGCAGACGGGCCGCGAGGTCCAGTTTTTCCTCCATGACGGGATGGTATTCCCGCATGCGGTTCCGGCCTTCGGTCTTTGCGGCATAAAGGGCCAGATCGGCGCATTTCAGGAGAGTTTTTTCCCGCGCATCGGAGAGGGGCACGGACACATAACCAATACTCACGGTACAGGCATGGGTCATGGTCCGGTTGCGGATGCTGAAGCGCATCTGTTCCAGGATGTCCTGAAGGATCGTTTCAAATAGAGCCAGAGTGTCGCCTGTCATGAGGACGGCAAATTCATCACCGCCGATGCGGGCAATGAAACAGTTCTCGCTTTCGAATTCCTGCAGTTTTTCGGCGACCTTGCGCAAAAGGCGGTCGCCGGAATCATGGCCGGACGTATCGTTGATTGTTTTGAAGGTGTCGATGTCGAGCAGGGCCAGACAGAGATGGCTTGCGGTGCTCGTGCGGAGGGTCTTGCGCAGGATATGGGAAAAATGCAGTCGGTTGGAAATCTTGGTCAGGAAATCGGTATTGACGACTTTCTGTAATTTCTGCCGACTTGATTTGAGATGGTTTTCAGCCTGCTTGCGGTCAGTGATGTCAAAGCGGATGGCCACATAGCTCGTGACTTTTCCGCTTTCCGAAATATGGGGTACAATTGTGGTGTCGACCCAGTAAAGGCTGCCATCCTGACGACGATTGCAGATTTCGCCGTGCCAGACATTCCCTGAGGCAATTGTGCGGTACATCTGTCGGAAGAATTTCTTGTCGTGCTGCTTTGAACGCAGCATGCGGTGGTCGTTTCCGATGAGTTGGTCACGGGTATAACCGCTGATTTCCTCAAACCGGTTGTTGACTGAAAGAATGCGACCGCGTGTATCGGTGATGGCGACAATAGCGGAACAGTCCAGGGCGTGAAGGACAAAGTCATCACGGGCGCCCTGAGGCCAGTTTTGGACAGAATTCAGGCTTTCCCTGAAGTCATCCTTTTGCTTTTCCATCACCCGAATTGACTCTCTCGATAGGAGAATTGACTATTATCCTACAATAATTAAACGTTCGTTAAAAGGCTGTCCGGGTATGTTCGGGTGGAGCGTTCCCGGATTTGTTGCAGGATTTTTTCTTTTCTGCGCGGATGATGTCAGCTTTTATTTAATCTCTTTCAATAAAGATGGTTTTTGTCAGACCGCGTCAGCAATCTGATCTTCCATAACGCCTCTGATATGCGCTTGAGAACCCGTTTTCCTGTTTTTATATGTGTCGATAACCGGGAATGTTACGGTCGGATTCAGAGTTCCGCCCATTGCCGCAGAAGGTTGTGATAGGTCGATGTCAGGCCGAGGACGGCAGGGTGGCTGTCCGGCAGGGCTTTGCGGGTTTCGATGATGGAGCAGTCGAAGTCGTAGAGTAGTCTGCGTTTCGTGTCGTCACGTACCATGGACTGGGACCAGAAGAACGAGGCCCAGCGACTGCCGCTGGTGATGCGGTTGACACTGTGCAGGCTGGTCGAGGGATAGAGCACCATATCCCCGGCAGGAAGTTTCACACTCTGGGTGCCGTAAGTGTCCTGAATGACGAGTTCGCCGCCTTCATATTCCTCCGGGCCGGTGAGGAACAGCGTGGAGGACACGTCGGTGCGGATGCGCAGCCCGGTTCCGGGAATGGGGCGGATGGCATTGTCCACATGGGCATCGAAATGCATGCCGGTGTCGTAGCGGTTGAAGAGCGGCGGATAGACGCGCAACGGCAGGGCTGCACTGTTGAATGTCGGATTGCGGCCCAGGGCGCGCAGGACGATTTCCCCAAGTTCCCGGCATTCCGCAGAGTCCTGCGGGATCTGGAGGTTCAGTTTGGCCTGTGCGGACTGTTCTCCTGCAGTGATGCGACCATCCGTCCACTCGGCTGCTTCCAGTTTGTCGCGGAAATGGCGGACCTGTTCGGGAGTAAGGACGTTTGGAATGTGGATCAGCATGGGTGTCGGGCCTCAAATGAGAATAACTCTTAGCTTGGAGTCATAAGATCGTTTAAGAAGAGGAGCAATTGGCTCTGGAGCCCCGTGCGGCATACGGAACTGGGCAAAAGAGCGCATTTCCGTCCGTTGACACGTCCTGTCGGGCGGGGGATGAGACGGGAATGGCATTTCATCCCCTTTGCGTTGCGCGATGTGCAGGAGGGTCGCGCAGGCTGTTGGCCAGCGTGGCGGTTCTGACCATAATCTGTGTCGCAGGCGCAGATTATGGCCGTGCCGAAGGGAGTCTGGCCGCACCACTTTCGATGCATGATGCGATTGCTGCAGCTTGGAAAAACGATCCCGTCCGGATCGAGCTTGAGACCAATCAGGAGTCCGCGGATGCGCGGGCGAAGGCGGCGCAGTCCTGGTTTGCGGGCGGCCCGACGCTGAGCGGCGAATATTATGATGACCGTATCAGCGGGGACAATCACGGCTACATCACCTGGCAGGGAGGGGTTTCGGTGCCGCTCTGGCTGCCGGGTCAGGGCACGGCGACCGAGAATGTTGCGAAGGCCGAAGCCAAAACTGCGACCGTGCGTCTGGATGTGGAGCGCATGTCTGTTGCGGTAAGGGTCGTGGATGCGACCGGGGCTGCGATTATGGCGATGCGTCGGCAGACTGCGGCATTGGCGACGGTGTCCGCATTGCGCCGGATCGAGGCCGATGTGCAGCGGGCCGGACATGCGGGCGAGACGGCGATGTCGGACCAGCAGGCCGTAGAAGCGCAGCTTGCTCAGGCCCGGACCGAAGCCGACATGGCCGCCGAGGACATCGAAACCACTGCGAGCCAGTTGCGGACCCTGACCGGTCTGCCGGGGGTGCCGGATATCACGCAGGCGGATGACCACTGGCTTGCGCTGACACGGGCGAATGACGGACGCTGGGTTGAAGACATTGATCCGCGGGTGCGGGCAACGCATCAGGCCGTGATCGCGGCGCAGAATCAGATGAAGCTGGTCCGCAGGAGCTTCATGCCCAACCCCGAAGTGGGCATCGATGCGATCGATCAGGGGCAGTATGACAGCCCGTGGGACACGCAGGTGGGTGTTAATCTGCGGGTGCCGCTGCCGAGTGCGGTGACGAATACGCCGCAGGAATCCGCCGCCCGAGACCGCATGGCGGCTGCGACACGACAGGAAGTCGAAGCGCGCCGGGCCGTGCGGAACGAAATGGCGCAGGTCCGGGCGCGGCTGGTGGCGGCGACCGGCGCGCGTTCCAACGCCCGTATCGAAGCCAGTTCCATGCTGCATCGGGCAGACGGGATGGAGCGGTCCTGGCGGGTAGGCGAGACGCCACTGATCGAGGCGCTTCGGGCCCGGACGGATGCGTATCGCGCGCTTCTGGATCTGAATCGTGCGGAGATTGCCTGGCATGCGGCCGTTATTCGGATGGGCATTGCGACGGGGACCATTCCATGAGCCGCTTTTCACGTTTTCTGCTTGTCGGGGTGGCTGCATGTGCTGTGGGTTGCGCGCATGCGGCTGAAACGCCGGGCTGGATGCAGCCGCTGACACTGGGGACGCAGGCGCGGGATGCGGAGCATCTGCGGACCGTGATCGTACGGCAGGGAACCTTGCATGACACGGTCTCGGCGCTGGCTCAGGTGAGCGCGGATCTGTCACGGACGGTCGTGATCCGTGCGAGCGGCGACGGCAAGGTCACGGCGGTTCGGGTGACGCCGGGGCAGACCGTGGAGCCGGGGCAGGCGCTTATTGATTACACCGATCATTCACTGCATGTGCTGCATCTTCAGATGGAGCAGGATCAGGCGGCTCTGGCTTCGGCGAAAGCGACGCTCGGGGAGGCCGAACTGGCCTACCGCCGGGGGCAGGCACTTGTGGGCAGTACGGTGTCGGTCGGGGAAGTGCGGCGACGTCAGGCGGCGGTGCAGCAGGCCCGCAGCATGGTTGTGGCGCGGGAAGCGGATATCGGGCTGATCGAACATCGTTTGACGGAAGAGTTCACCTCCGTGACGGAAAAGATCGTGCAGGATGAAGCCTCCACGCTTATTTCGCCGGTGCGGGGTGTGGTGCAGTCCATCCAGACCTCCGTAGCGTCGGATGTGACGCCGGGACAGGCTGTGGCGACGGTTGTGGATCTGTCGGGCGTGTGGATCGTCGCGGATCTGCGGCCCGATGAGGTGTCCCGACTGGGCGTGGGAAGTGTCGTGACGGTTCGGCCTTCGGGCAATGCGCGGGCCGAGCCGTTCCGGGCGAAGATTACGACGATCGACGGCGTTGCGGACCCAGTGACGGGGCTGGTCAAGGTTGTCTGTGTCGTGGACCGGCCTGTGGCGTTTTTGAGGCCGGGGGTGATGCTGGATGCGACCCTTGAAACCAGCGAGGCGGTTGAGGGCATGATCGTCCCGGCCGACGCTGTGCAGACGATCGAGGGGCATGATCTTGTCTATGTCCAGACGTCAGAAGGCCAGTATGCGCCGCGCGAAGTCCGGGTCAGGCTGGCTACCGATGAAAGCGCCGTCGTGCAGGGCCCTCTGAAAGTGGGGGACAGCGTGGTGACGGAAGGCAGTTTTGCCCTGAAATCCATGTCGCTCGTCAGCGGGCTGGATACGGACTGAGCGGGTTTCATGCTGCGTTTTTTCCAGTCCAACCGTTTTGTCCTGCTGGGTCTGCTCGTCGCGCTGATGATCGGCGGGATCATGACCGTGCCGGGACTGCCGGTCGAGCCGGTACCGGATATTTCGCCCAAACAGGTCATGGTCTCTGTCACGGCGCCGGGGCTGGCGACGGAAGAAGTCGAAAAACTTATTACCTTCCCCGTCGAGGCCAGTCTGACCGGAATTCCGGGCGTGACGGATCTGCGGTCTGTGTCCCGGACGGGCGTGTCGGCGGTCTATCTCCAGTTCGATGATGCGACGGATATTGATCTGGACCGGGCGCGGGTGTCGGAACGGCTGCAGGCGGCGCGAGACAGCATCACGCTTCCGGGCGTAAGTGTGTCGATGGGACCACTTGCGACGGGCATGGGTGAGATCATGCAGCTCCAGATCCGCGGCGGTGGCCTGTCGCTGATGGAACTGAACCGGCTCATGACCTGGACGGTCGTGCCGCAGCTTCGGCTGGTGCCGGGCGTGGTGGATGTCAACGTCAATGGCGGGGCGGTCGAGACGTATCAGGTGGCGGTCGATCCGGCTCGGATGCGGGCGTTTGGTGTGTCGATCGGCGACATCGTTCAGGCCGTGGACACCAATAATGCCTCATCGGGTGGTGGCTGGATCGCGCATCATGCCGAGCAGAATGTCGTGGTCGGGCGTGCGCTCGTGGGCAGTCTGGCGGATTTTGGCGCCATACCCGTAAAATTTGGCACGAATGGTCACGTGATCCGGCTGCGCGACATGGGCGTTGTGTCCGCAGGGCCGCGTACGCGGCTTGGGGCCGTGACGCGGGACGGGCAGGGCGAGGCAGTCATTGGCGTTGTGATGATGCAGACCGGCGCAAGTTCGAATGCGACGCTGGATGCGATCCGGCATGTCCTGCCGACGATCCGCCAGTCCCTGCCGCCGGGTGTCACGCTGGAGCCGTTTTACAGCCGGGCGGATCTGACGGGCCAGACCATCCATACGGTCAAGGAAAATCTGTTGATCGGCGCGGCTCTGGTGCTGTTTGTGCTGGTGGTCGTTCTGGGAGACTGGCGGGCGGCGCTGGTGATCGTGTCTGTCATTCCGGCGTCCCTGGTTGCGGCGATGGCGGGGATGCGGCTGTTTGGCGTGTCGGCCAATCTGCTGAGTCTGGGCGCGATTGATTTCGGGATGATCGTGGACAGTTCGCTCGTCGTGGTGGAACACATCATGGTCGAGCGCGGCGAAAACCGGGAGGGAAAGCCCTTTGCCGCGCTGACAGCGGACGCGGCGCGCGCCGTGATACGGCCGGTGAGTTTTGCGATTTTCGTCATCATCATGGTCTATCTGCCGGTGCTCACGCTTCAGGGCATCGAGGGCAAGATGTTCCGGCCAATGGCGCAGACGGTCATCATGGCCCTGCTGGCGTCGCTGGTTTACTGCTTCGTCTGCGTGCCGGTCCTTGCGGCAATGTTGATGCGCAAGGTTCAGGCGGATCGGGAAACCGTGTTTGTCCGGACCGTGCGCCGGTATTACGAACCGGCTCTGCGCTGGACCGAGCACCATAGCGGGCGGCTGCTGATCGTCACGGGTGTCGCATTTATTACGGCGGTACTGATCGGCGGACGACTGGGTGGGGAGTTCGTGCCGCAGCTTGAAGAAGGCTCGCTGGTCGTGACCTCGACGCGCCTGCCCGGAGCTTCGCTGGAGACGGTGCTGGCCAGCGTGACGGCGGAAGAAAAGATCCTGCGCTCTTTCCCTGAAGTCCAGACGGTTGTGAGCAGCACGGGGACAGCGGCAATCCCGACCGATCCGATGGGGACGAACGAGACCGATACGTTCGTTTTTCTGAGGCCCCATGACGAATGGAAAACGGCGTCTACCCAGACGGAGCTGGTCACGAAAATCAATGACGCCCTACAGAAAACCCTGCCGGATGCGGCGTATTCGTGGTCTCAGCCGATCCAGATGCGGATGGACGATCTGCTCGCCGGGGTCAGGACACAGCTTGCGATTTCGATCTATGGCGATGACCTGTCGGAGCTGAACCGCATTGCCGGACAGGTTGTCACGACGCTGCAAACCGTGCGGGGCGCGGCGGATGTAGCATTGCAGGGAAGCGGGACCGTGCCGTTCCTGCATATCGACGTCAACCGCGATGCTGCCGCACGGCTTGGGGTCGCGGTGCCGGACATTCTGGCAGTGGTGGAGGCCGTGGGCGGTCATGTGGGCAAGCCCGTGACGGTGCAAGGCGCGATCATTCCGACGCAGGTGCGTCTGCGGGCGGATGCGGTTAGTTCGCCGGACAGGATCGGGCATCTGCAGGTGCGCCGGGCAGATGGGAAGGGCTGGGTTCTGCTGTCACAGGTCGCGGATATCGTGCTGTCGGATGGCGTGCCGCGCATCGACCGGGACAACATCCATCGCCGGGTGATCGTGCAGGCCAATATCCGCGGGCGGGACGTCAGTTCGTTCGTGGCGGCCGCGCAGAAAGCGGTGGCGCAGACTGTGAAGCTGCCACAGGGCTACCGGATGGTCTGGGCCGGGCAGTTTCGCAATCTGCAATCGGCGCTGCACCGTCTGTTCATTGTCGTGCCGATCGCGCTGGCGCTGATTTTCCTGCTGCTGGTGGCGGCTCTGGGATCGTTCGGCGCAGCCTCGCTTGTGTTTGCCAACCTGCCGATGGCGGCGACGGGCGGCATTTTCATGCTGGCGCTGCGTGGGCTGCCTTTCAGTATTGCAGCGGGGATCGGGTTCATCGCACTGTTTGGCGTGGCGATCCTGAACGGTGTGGTGCTGGTCAGTCAGATCCGCGTGTTCCGGGAACAGGGGCTGGCAGCGGCGGATGCGGCGTTTCAGGCGGCTCGGAGCCGGTTGCGACCGGTTTTGGCGACGGCATCGGTAGCCAGTCTGGGCTTTTTCCCGATGGCGTTTTCGGGCGGATCTGGCGCGGAAGTCGAGCGACCTCTGGCGTCTGTCGTGATTGGAGGGCTGATGTCCTCCACGCTGCTGACGCTGTTTGTGCTGCCGACGCTTTATGCCCGCTTCTTTGGCCGCGACGATCAGGACGCACCGGAGCAGAAGTAAATCTGCCCGGTGCAGGGGGCGCTTACTGGAAGGGCAGGTAGCGGAAGTCGAAGAAGATTTGACTCATGCTGGTATGTGGATCGCCACCGATGCCGGACCAGATCTGACGTCGGGAATAGGCAAGCTGCGTACCTGCTTCGACAGTGCCGAACTTGCCCTTGAAGAAGCGCCACCAGCCGCCGATCGTGACTTCGGACACGCCGCGCGTGTTGGCCGTGCAGGACAGGGCGGAGAGTTCCTGAAGGCAGCCAGCGTTGGAGTAGGCGGGGTTGCCGTAGCCGTAAGACCCGCCGTTTTCGTTGAAATAGGAATGGCCGACGCGCTGTGTGCCGAAGTATCCGTACACATCAATCCGCGGATTGGGATGCGCGATGATGCCCGCCTGCGCCTGAACGCCGAAGAGTGGATCAGGGCTGCCATTGGCCTTGAGCGTGGCGTCGGGCAGCAGCACGGAGCCGTAGCGGTTGATGCCCCAGCCCGCGAGGCCAGCCATACGCAGTTCCAGTTTGCCGGGGATGAGGGGCAGGATCATGGAACCACCCGCTCCTCCGCCGACAGCGGTGTTGTTATGGCCGGTATGGCCCATGGTTACGCGGTCATGGGGGAAGTGCAGGATGCCTTCCATTTCGTAGTGACCCCAGACGGGATCGTAAGCGACCTTGCCAATGACATCCGGGGCGATTTCGTTGGAAAAATTGGTCGTATCATTGGTCAGACCGACACCGTTCTCGCCGATTGTGACGGTCGAGCCATTGGGCATCGCGACAGCGCCGTTCGTGTTTGAAAAGCCGGTCGTATCATACAGCGTGGCGGGGTTTTCGATGGAAAGGCCGGTCCAGAGGCGGTGATGGAAGAAATCCTTCACGATACGGACCTGCCATTGCCGGGACCATGTCTGACCCGCGAGCATGGAGGCCTCGATCGTTTCCGGAAGACTTTCCTGCCGCGCGACGATGCCTGCACGGCCTGGAGTCAGGAGGCTCCAGGCCTGACCGCCAAGGAAATGCCAGCCTTCCGTGTTGTCGTCATAGGCGAGATAGGCCTGACGCAGACGGAAGGAATAGCTGTTGCTTTCGTAAGGGTCAGTCGTGACAGCACCGGCGCCGAAATCGGACTCGAAAAAGCCGGAAATCGTTGATTCCGCATCAATATTGCCGCGAGCCAGCAGGGACAGGCGGCTGTAACGCGCGCCGCCCGTGAAATTGTTGGTGTGATAGCGCGGCTCGTTCGGATACGGCATGTCCTGCCAGTAATTGAACGTGTCCGAAGCGATATGGCGGTTTTCGAGCACAGCGGCGGTATCGACGAAACCACCCAGCATGAGTGTGACGGGGCCGAGATGGAAAACCCCGTGATCACCAATTGCACCCGCAGACTGCGCGCCAACGGTTTCACGCGGATGAGGGCCGACGCCGTTCTCTGCGAAATGAACCAGAACATCTTCGGCGCGATGCCCCACAACGGCAAGTTCAGATCCTTTGCCGGTGTCTATCAGGTCACGTCCGCTTGGCGAGAGGGACACCCTGTCGCGCCGCGCATGAGCGCCACGCACTGGCTCCGAACCGGAGGCTGCTGTCATTTCACGCTCGGCACCGGAGGTTTCGGGCGGTTCAGTCGTTTTGTTGCCGTGATGATAGACGGATGCGGTGATGATGTGCCCGGAATGATTTTCCTGTGTAGCAATCTGTTCGGCATGGGGGGAAGCAGTGCGGATCGGTGATGCGCCTGAGGCGTGGTGTCGGGCGATTTCTGCTTTCAGGAGGGCCATGTCGTGATTGATGGCGCGCTGTTCTTCCTGCACATGGGCCTGAGCGGCTTGAAGGCGGCTCATTTCCTGTTCCATTTTCGAAACAATATCGTCGTCAGCGCGCGCCTGTGCGCTCAGTGCGAGTGCGCCCAGAGCCGTTCCAAGAAACAGGGATGTGCGTCCCGAATAACGCAGGGACCGCAGCATGTGAAAGGTGAGCAGAATCAAGTAATCCCCCGTGTCAAAAGATGTCAGGAGCATGTGCATGAACATGGGCCCGATAGCTCTTAAAAATATTTTCAGAGGAATGGCAGAAGGCCGGAAACCGCAAGGGACGGGCGGGAAAGTGACAATATTCTCGGAGGGATCTGATCAACATAACGGAATCGTGAAGTCTTTTTTAAAGATAGGAATGTTGGTCTGAACTGAGGAAAGAAAAAATCAGGATAAATTTTGATAAAACTTGTCTGAAAATTTAAGGAGATAAGCTGATTAATATTATTAATACATTATATTATTCGGAATTTATGTTTTATTTTCCGGAATTTGTTTTAGAATTTATTTTTTCCTGATTCCTGTTTGAGGAATTTGTTCCTGTAATAAAAAGTATCAACCTCCTGCATCTTCACCGTGACGTACGGGTCGGGCATGGTGGGGGCCTAGATGTAGGCGTGTATCCGCTCTTTTGGAAAATGGAATGCAATGATGAAAGTTGCTCTGGGACAGTTTGCTGTTGCGCCGGACTGGGAAACCAACCAGCGGCAATGTCTGGATCTGATCGCGCAGGCAAAGGCGGGCGGTGCTGAACTGCTGCTTCTGCCCGAAGGCATTCTGGCGCAGGACATCAACAATCCGGAGCTTCTGCCTCAGACGGCACAGCCGCTGGATGGCCCGTTCATGGAAGGACTGCGCGCCGCCAGCCAGGGCATTGCCGTGGCGGGATGTGTGAATGTGCCGGACGGGCACGGGCGGTTCTACAACACGCAGTTCGTCCTGCGCGACGGGACGTTTATCGCACAGTATCGCAAGCTGCATCTCTATGATGCGTTCAGCATGAAGGAATCCCAGCGGACATCACCGGGGCTGGAGCTGCCGCCCGTGGTGCAGATCGGTGACATGAAGGTCGGTCTGATGACCTGCTATGATGTGCGCTTCCCGGAACTGGCGCGCCATCTCGCTCTGGCGGGGGCCGAGGCCATATTGTTGCCTGCGGCATGGGTCAGAGGTCCGATGAAGGAACGGCACTGGGAAATCATGGCCGTGGCGCGGGCTCTGGAGAACACCTGTTATGTCGTGGCGGTCGGAGAATGTGGCGCGCGCAACTGCGGCGCCAGCATGGTGGTCGATCCGCTGGGCGTGATTACGCTCGCGTTGGGTGAAGCGCCCGCTCTGGGTTTTGCCACACTGGATCGCGAGCGGATCGCCCATGCGCGGCGCGTACTCCCTGTTTTGGAAAACCGCCGCTTCGCTGATCCGGTTCTGGCCGACCGGTAAGTCGGCCTTCACTCATGAGGCTGGGGCGGAAGCCTCAGTCCCGGCGTGACCTGAGGAAACGTCCCGTGCCGGGTTGGGCGGTAACGGTGCCGTTCTCCATGGCCAGCACGCCTCTCTGGAACACTTTGACCGGCCACCCCTGAACCTGCCGCCCTTCATAGGGCGTGTAGTCGATATTGCTCTGGAACAGGGCGTTGGTGATCGTGACGGATTTGTTCGGGTCCCACAGGACGAGATCTGCGTCCGAACCCGGAGCAATCGTTCCTTTTTCGGGATAGAGCCCATAGCGCTGGGCCGGGGTGGTGGCGGTCAGACGCACGAAGTCCGTCAGGTCGATTTTTCCGCTGTTGATGGCGGCATCGTAGAAGACCGGAAGGCGTGTTCCGAGGCCCGGCATACCATTGGGAATCAGCGAGAAATCAGCATCCCGGCCGTGGCGTCCCTTGCCGACGGCCCCATCGAACGTATAGCCGCAGTGATCCGAAGAAATGATGCTGATGACACCGTTGCGAAGATACTGCCACATGCCGTCCTGAGCGGCTTTCGTGCGCAGAGGCGGGCTGCAGATATATTTCGTCCCCTCAAAACCGTCCCGCTTGAGGTCGTCTTCCGTCAGGGTCAGGTAATGCGGGCAGGTTTCTGCAACGACTTTCACATCCCGGGACTGTGCGCGGGCGATCTCTTCGGCGACGTCGGGGCAGGAGACGTGAAAGATCTGGATCTTCTGGTCAACCAGTTCGCTCATTGTCATGGCGCGATATGTGGCTTCACGTTCTACGGCAGGCGGGCGCGAGGTTGCGTGTCCGTGCGGCTCGGTGCGTCCTTCCGCAAGATGCTGCAGGATCAGGTGACGGATGGCGTCATAGTTTTCGCAGTGGACGGATACGATGATGTCGCTTTTGCGGGCCGCTTCCAGAACCTGAAGAAACTGGCCGTCCGTCAGATGGAAATCGTCATAGGTCATGAAGACCTTCAGCCCTGCCGCGCCACGCTCGGCCACGACGGGAATGTCGTCGCGGATGGTCTGTTCGTCAGTGCGGGTGATGATTTGGTGGATGGCGAAATCAATGCGGGAATTGCCGCCTTTTTCGCGATAGGCGTCGAACTGCTCCACAAGGCCCCGGCCGGGGACGTGGGACGCGAAACAGACGACCGTTGTGGTTCCGCCCAGCAGTGCCGATCCGGTGGCGGAGACGAAATCGTCTTCATGGATCGTGCCGTCGGCTTCTTCCTGTTCGATATGACAATGACCGTCAATTCCGCCCGGCAAGACGAGCAGGCCGGTGGCATCAATCGTCTCATGGCCTTTCAGGTCGAAACCGATATCGACGATCTTTGAGCCGTTTATTCCGATATCGGCAGTATATTTATCCGTGGCGGTCACGATCATGCCGTTGCGGATAACGATGTCAAAAGTCGTCATGACGGTTTCTCCTGAAATGGGCAGGGGTGGTCAGCCGCCCCTGAGAATGTCCATGCAGTCTGTCGCGACATTGCGCAGATGCATGACCATGGCGTCGCGCGCGCCGGTGCTGTCGCCGTCGAGCAGCGCGTCCAGAATGGCCAGATGTTCGCGCGTGGATGCGGGAACACGTCCGAGCGGGTAGCTGACTTCGCACAGACGGGTCAGGGTCCGCAGTTCGTTGATGGAACGGAGCAGGACCGTGTTGCCCGAGACTTTGGGAAACATCAGATGGATGCGGTCGTCGAGTTGCCACTGCGCGGCAGTCTGTTCGGGTGTCTCGCCAAGTTCGATGACTTCGCGGCGGAGATTTTCCAGCACTTTGCGATCAAGCCTGTCGAATGACAGGTTGATGGCTTCGCTTTCAAGGATCTCACGGATATGGATGCCCTGAAAGAATTCGGTAGCCGAGACGTTCCGAACTGCAAACGAGCGCGAGCCCTGCTTGACCAGAAGATCCTCGGCGGCGAGTCGCATCAGGGCCTCGCGAACGGGAGTGCGCGAGATTTCGAGATGATCCGCCAGGCGCCCCTCCACGACGGACATTCCGCCGGGGAGTTCTTTTTCAAGGATCATGCGCCGGATCTGTGTATAGGCCAGTTCCGCGAGATTCAGCTCGCGTTCGGCCACTATATAATCGCCCATTACGGTCCTTCCAGTGCCATTGCATCGTGCAAGGCTGCTGACAGCTCCTGCCATTCTTCTGGGGCGATGATATCAGAAGCCTTGCGGGTGCGGCAGGAGGGCCATTTGCCCTGCATGACCAGACAGGCCTTCAGACGCAGCGTGGCCCGACCCGAGGGCGCACGACCGTAAATCAGGTTTGCCAGCGGCTGGATCGCGTCATGGACACGGCGCGCAGCAGGCAGGTCATCGTTCTCCATCGCGCGCCACAGTTTGGCGAGCGACACAGGGAGGATGGCCGCGAGGCTGACGAGGCTGCCGGTCGTCCCGATGGCGAAGCAGGGCAGGAGATGTTCGTCGCCCGATGCCATGACGTCCACATGCGGGGCCACGCGCGCGGCCAGCCTGCGGTGTTTGTCATAGGCGTTGGTTTCCCAGCTTCCTTCCTTGATGGCGACGATGCCGGGGAGCCTGAGCAGGCTTTCCAGAATGGGGAGAGAATAGGCCATGCCGCCGCTGCCGACGGAGGATTGATACAGCATGATCGGAGCATCAACGGCCTCGCAGATCGCGGCATGATGGGCGATGATGGCGTCGTGATCCTGTGAGACTGCCCATGAAAACGGCGGGAACACGAGCAGTGCGTCCGCGCCGGCCGCGATGGCATCACGGGCATGAAGACAGGCTTCGTCGAGGTCTTCGGACAGGATGCCCGAGACGATGATGCGGTCTTTGCCGATGGTGTCGGCGGCCAGTTCCACGACGCGGCGCTTTTCCTCGCGGGTCAGGAGATGGTTCTCGCCCGCATGACCGTTGCACAGGATGCCCACAATGCCTTCGGCACGGGTGCAGTCCCACAGATGCTGTGTGAAGCGTGCCTCATCCAGCGTTCCGTCTTCCAGAAAGGGCACCAGCGTTGCGGCATATACGCCCCGGAATGGCGTAGGAGAGACGGGGATCATGGGCGTGTTCCAGTGGCGGGGAGGGAGGAGAAGCGGGTGGGGTCGAACGCGCCCAGATCCGGGGCGCCGCCCAGAATGCGCTCGGCAAGCAGGCGGCCCATATATGGCCCGCTCGTAAATCCGGAATGGACACACCCGACGACGAAAGCATCGTCATCCGGTGTCAGCGCACCGATCAGGGGCATGGCATCGGGTGTTTCGGATTCGAGACCGAGCCAGACACGCAGGATCTGCGCTTCGTTGAGGCGCGGGACGACATGCTGGGCCAGACGGACATTGCCGCGAAGGTTTTCAGGAATGACTCGGGTGCCGCCCTGATGGATGTTGCCCTCGCCCTGCCAGCCGCCACCGATCAGCACGCTGCCATTGGCAAACTGCTTGAGGGACAGAAGGCCATTGGCAATGCTCAGTACGCTCCTCATGACGGGCGGCAGCGTTTCTGTGACGACAAGCTGGTTGATGAGGCAGCGGATCGGAATGTCATATCCGAGCCAGCCCAGCATCTTTTCCAGCCACGCCCCGGTGCTGAGCACGATCCTGCGGCCCCGTACGGGATGCGCGCGGCCGCTCATCTGAACGTCGTAGCCTCCGCCCGTAACGGGGCAGATGCCCTCAACCGGACTGTTCTCGATGATCGTGACCCCGGCCTGCCTGAGGGCGCGGGCATAGGCCCCGCCGACGCGATAGGTCGGGATATGGCCGTCCAGCGCGCAGTAAGCAGCGGCGCGGAGGGTCGGGTTTACGCCGGGTTCGATCCTGATGGCCTCTTGGGCTGACAGGACTTCAATCGGCGCACCCATGTCCTGTCGGACATGCGCGCGCTGGCGCAGAAGCTCCTCTTCGGCTTCGGTAAACGCCATGGACAGGCCGGGTGTGGCGAGGGCGCCGACGTCTTCTCCGAGCCACTCAGCGCTGTCGAGCCACATCTCGCGGCCACGGATGGCGTGGGGAATGAGCTGGGCGCGGGTCATGTGCAGGGTCAGGGTGCCGGCATTGACGCCGGATGCCGCCCGGAACATGTCCTCCCGGTCGATCACGGCGACCTTCTGGCCAGCGCGGGCAAGGAAAAGCGCAGTTGTGGCGCCCATGACGCCCGCCCCCACGACGACCGTATCAAAGACATCCGGTCTGCTGTGCAGCGCCTGGGTCATAGGGGGGCTGCCTTCGGAAGGGGAATATCGGAATAGGTGAATTCTCCGGTCACGGCTGTGAGCGGGAGGGGGAAGAAGGGCATTCGCGCTGTGAAGCTGCCTGCCTCTTCGGGGGTTTTGCCGCAGGCCGCCGCGAGCAGGCCGCGTGCGCTGTCCTCACACATGCGGCCCTGACACGGACCCATGCCACAGCGCGTCCAGGCTTTGAGCTGGTTCAGGTCTTCGGCTCCGGCCTGAATGGCGGAACGCAGGGCCGTGGCTTTCACGCGTTCGCAGCGGCAGACGATGGTGTCGTCCTGAAGATGGGCGGGAATAGCGCTGCCGGCGTTCATCAAAGGGAGCATCCGGCGAGAAACGGCCTCAAGGCGACGGCGCTGACGCAGGGGCACGCGTGTCAGGGCTTCGTAAGTTTCCGTGGAAATCACACCCCGGTCATGGGCGATGGCATGAGCCGTGATCAGGCCCCGCAGACGGGCCACGGCCATGCCCCGGACTCCGGCAGCGTCCCCCGTGACGTAAAGATCGGGGCGGCTGGTGCGGCCGGCGTCGTCTGTTACGGGTTCGAGATAGCCGCCGACCGGATCGTGACGGTGGTGAACGCCTGCCGTGCGGGTGATGAGAGTAGAAGGCTTGAGGCCATATCCACAGGCCGCGGCTTCGGCGGCATAGAGGTGGCGGCGTTCGGGATGATCCATTTCGGTAACGGTCAGGAGCAGGCCGGCCTCCGTTTCCTGCGCTTCCGAAATATGGGCGCGATGATGGATCGGGATACCCGCCTTTCTGAGGCGCAGTATCCAGCTTGTGGCCTGTGTCAGGCGTGCCGGGTCGAGCGACAGCATGGCGCCAAGACGCAGCCAGTCCGAACGATGACCGGCATCCACGATAGCCATGACCCGGCCCCCCAGTTCGAGAACCTGATGGGCAACGGAGAACAGGAGCGGCCCCGAGCCCGCGACCACGACGCTTTGGCCGGGCAGGGTGCCGCCGTTGCGCATCAGGATGCTGGCGCCCGCAAGACCGATGATGCGCGGAGTCGTCCAGCCCTGAAATGGCAGGAAACGTTCGGTGGCGCCATTGGCGACGACGAGGGTTGCGGCGGGGAGTTGGTCGATGCCGTCCGGTCCGAGCAGGTCGAGCGTTAGTGTGGGCGACAGGCCCCAGACGCGGGTGGAGAACCAGACATTCACGCTGGATGCGGCCAGTTTCTGGCGCAAAGTGTCGCCGCCGGAAAATTCGTGATTGGGCGGCACGACCCGACGTGCATAAGGTGAGGGCGCGCGGAAGATCTGGCCGCCTGCGACAGGCTGTTCGTCGATTAGGGTGACCGGGAAGCCATGCCGGGACAGGGCGATGGCAGAGGTCGTACCGGCAATGCCGCCACCGATGACGGTTACGGGAGAAAAGTCAGGACTGGACATAAAGCGTGACGGTCATGTTCGGGAGGACAGGAGCCTTGCAGGCATAGGCGACGGTGCCGTCGATGCGGACACGGCATTCCTGACAGCTTCCCATGAAGCAGAACGCTCCGCGGGGTGTTCCATCGACGCCGGACCGGCCGAGTTCCGTAATTCCGGCGCGTCTGAGGGCTGCTGCAACCGGTTCTCCCTCGACCCCTTCGACGGTGCTGTTCAGGAAGGTGAAGGTTACAGGAGGCATCTTGTTTTCCATCAGGATCGGTCCGGAGAAGAAATTTCTTTTAAAGGGTTTTCTATCGTATACAGAACGTATATCTGAATTAGATCAGTGATCGGGTCACCGCAACCCCAAAGTCGCACAACATGCAGGGAAACCTTTCTTGAGAGCGATCCGGAACAGTCTTCTGCTGGGGGTCTGCGCTGCATCCGTCGTCCAGTGGGGCGGTGGCGTGCAGGCGAGGGACAGTGCTGCCATCCGGGCGAGCGGGCACATCAATATCGGTGTGGAGCCCGGACTGCCCCCGCTTGGGGAATATGACGATCACAACGAACTTGTGGGATATGATGTCGATATCGGTCGGGCGATTGCGCAGGGTCTGGGTGTCGAGCCGCGCTTTGTGACGCTCGCTTCCAGCGGTCGCATTCCCTATCTGATGGCCGGGAAAGTCGATATTGTTCTGGGCGGTCTGACGCGGACGCCTGCACGGGCGGATGTCATTGCATTTTCGCGGCCACTTTATTCCGAGCAGTTTGCGGTTATCGCTCCCGAAGATCGGGGCATCGGGTCCTTTGCGGATCTTGAATCGGGTGCGCGCCGCCTGATTGAGGTGCGTGGGTCAACGGCGGTTGCGTATCTGCAACAGCATGTTCCCAAGGCGCCGATGTTGCTGCTTGAGAGCTATGCCGATGCCATTCGCGCGCTGGCGCAGGGGCGTGGCGATGCGATGGTGGATGTCATCGAATATGTCGGACACTACCTGCCGTCGCAGCCTCAGGTGCGCTGGCGGATTATCCGGGGATTCGCGCCGCCCGTGGGGGACGACTGCATCGGGATGTCACAGCAGGACGTGGCCCTGCGTGCAGATGTGAATCGTATCCTTGACGGGATGGAGCGTGACGGACGTCTGGAGCAGATCCATCGTCGCTGGTTCGATCCCGCTGGTGCAGGGCACGCGCCATGACGAGGTTGGATTTCCGTCCCGTTTTCGCGCATCTCCCGTTTCTTCTGGGCGGTGTCGGGGTGACAATCCTGATCGCGACGCTGGCCTTTGTGTTCGGACTGTCGCTCGCGGTCGCACTCGCTGTTCTGCGGTTTGAAAATCAGGGCGCGTGGCGCAGGCTCAGTCGCAGCTACAGCACGGCCCTGACCAACACGCCGCAGCTCTCGCAGATTTTCGCTGTGTTTTACTGTCTGCCGCTGATGGGGCTGATGGTCTCGCCGTTTTTGTCAGTCGTGATCGGCATGACGCTCAATTCGGCGGCCTATCTGGCGGATATCCTTGGGGCGGGCATGGCGCGGGTACCGCCCGTCTATCATGAAGTTGCGCTGACGCTGGGGTTGAACCGGCGTCAGACCTATCTGCGGGTCATCCTGCCCTATGCGGGGCGTGCGATGTTTCCAGCGCTGGCCAACCATTTCCAGATCATGATTTTGGGCAGTGCCATGGCGTCCATTTTTGGCGTCGAGGATCTGACGGGCCGCGCCTATGATATCGGATCGACAACGTTCCGTATTCTTGAAGTCATGCTTGTGACGGGCGGATTGTATGCCCTGCTGTCTTTCGCGTTGACGGGCGTGTTTGCACTGTTCCGCCGCACGATGGAGCGGATGGTATGATCGCATTCTCGCAGTATGACATCACCCTTCTGCTTCAGGCGATGGCCCGGACGGTCGTGCTGTCGCTGGGCGGTGGCATTCTCGGGATTGCGGGCGCCATCATCCTCACGGCGCTTCGACTGTCCGAAATACGGGTCATGATACCGCTGCGGGTTCTGGCGGTGGTGTATGTCCAGACCATCCGGCGCATTCCGTTCATCGTGACGTTGTATATCGTCTTTTTCTGCACGGGCATGATGGGCGTGGATGTGTCGGCGACGGTTGTTGCGATTGGCTCCATCGGGCTGATTGCGGCGGCCTATCTCTGCGAAATCCTGCATGGCGGCGTCAAAACGGTTCCGGTGGAGCAGGTCGAAGCCGCACTGGTCCTGAACCTGCCACTCTGGGCGCGATGGCGGTATGTGATCGGGCCGCAGGCGATGTCCGCCGTTGTGCCGCCCGCGGTGGGGTATCTGGTGCTGTTCATCAAGGATACGGCGCTGGCCTCCCAGATCGGAGTTGTGGAGCTGAGCCAGGCCGGGGTGATCCTGACCAATCGCGGCCTGCCCTCAACGCAGGTCTTCTGTGTGGTTCTGCTACTCTATTTCGCGATTTCCTATCCCCTGACCTGCCTGAGCCGCCTGCTGGAGAAACGCATTGCCGTACATTGATGTCCGGGACGTCTGCGTCCGCCACGGGAAAAACGAGACCCTGCGTCATGCCGGATTTGAGGCCGAACGCGGGGACATCGTGAGTTTCATCGGACCGTCTGGTTCCGGCAAGACCACGTTTTTGCGGACGCTGATCGGGCTTCAGCCGGTCTGGCAGGGGCAGATGGGCGTGAACGGGCGGAACGTGGACATGGCCGCGCCTGCCTCTGCGCGCATTCTGCGGGAGCAGGCTGCGATCGTGTTCCAGCAATACGGACTGTTTGGTCATATGTCGGTGCTGCGGAACCTGACGCTGGCGCCGACGGTCGTGGCGAAGCGTTCGCGTCGGGAGGCCGAGCACGCAGCGCGCGCGCTGCTGGAGCGTCTGGGGCTGGCGGACAAGGCGGACGTGCTGCCAGCCGATCTGTCGGGCGGCCAGAAACAGCGTGTGGCGATTGCACGCGCGCTCATGCTTCGCCCGGCACTGCTTCTGCTGGACGAGCCGACATCGGCGCTCGATCCGCACAAGGTGCGTGATGTCGGCGTGCTGCTGCGGGATCTGGCGCAGGACGGCATGACCATCATTCAGGTTTCCCACGCGATGGGTGTCGTCTCATCGCTGTCGGACAGGATTATTCTTCTGGAAGACGGTCAGGTCAGAGCCGTCGGAACGGGGCGCGGGGATGCGTCGCAACAGCCCGATATCGCGGCGTTCATGAATACCCATGGCGGTGATGCCGCCACGGACCCGGCCGGATCGCGGTCGGACCCGGAACATTGAGGAAGGAAAGACCCATGAAGTTTCGTGGCACATATACCGTCATGATCACGCCTTATGACAGCGAAGGACGCGTTGACGTTCCAGGGCTGCGGCGCTTCACCGACTGGCAGATCGCACAGGGCATCGCAGGTCTGATCCCGCTGGGCTCGACCGGCGAATTTCTGTCGCTGACGGATGACGAACGTACGCTGGTTGCACAGACCGTCATCGAGCAGGCCGCAGGCCGCGTTCCGGTTTTCATCGGAACAGGTGCGGAAAACACCTATGACGTGATCCGCTACAGCCAGGAAGCCGAGAAGCTCGGGGCGGATGGCGTCATGATCATCCCGCCGTTCTATTCCACGCCGACGGATGATGAACTGTTCGTTCATTATCGCCGGGTGTCGGATGCGATCGGTCTGCCGATCATGCTCTACAACAACCCGGCCACGGCGAATGTGGATCTGAAGCCGGAACTGGTGGCGCGTCTGTCCCATATCGACAACTGCTGCCTGATCAAGGAATCCACGATGGATGTAACCCGCGTGCGGGACATCATTCGTCTGTGTGGCGACCGGCTTTCGGTCTTTGGCGGCATCATGGGCTTTGAGAGCTTTCTTGAAGGCGCCATCGGGTGGGTCGCAGTGGCCTCCAACGTTGCGCCGCATGTCATGAGCGAGATCTTCAACCTCTGTGACGGTTACAAGGATATTGGAAAGGCGCGGGAGATGTATTTCCGCCATGTGCCGCTGATCCAGTTCGTGGGCGGGCAGGGTTATGTCTCGGGAACGAAAGCTCTGCTGAAGCACATGGGCTTTGATGTCGGTGGTCCGCGCGCGCCGCGTCTGCCGCTGCCGGAAGCGGATGATGCCCGCGCGCTTCAGATCGTCCGCGATCTGGGCCTCCGGTTTGAAGAAAGCGTCTGATATGAGGGGCGGCCCTGCGTCAGGTCTGATCCGGGGGGCGGGGCTGCTCTGTGCGGCCCTGGCTTTCGGGGCGCAGGCGGCACCGTGTCCGCAGGCTGTTGAGGGGCTGATCTCTCCGCCGCATCTGGTCATGGCGACCAACCCGACGCTGCCGCCTCTGCAATATGTGACGGTGGACGGGCAGATCGCCGGAATGCGGATCGAACTCGGAAACGAAATCGCCCGCAGGCTTTGTCTGACGCCGGTCACGCTCTCGACGTCCTTCGCGCAGCTCACACTCGGGCTGCTCGAAAAACGGTGGGACGTCATCAATACGGGGATGTTCTACACTGCCCAGCGGGCGCGGTTGATGGAGATGATCCCCTACGAAATCCAGGCGATCAGCGTGTCTCTCAACGACGATTCCGCGCTGCATCCCGCACGACTTGAGGATCTGTCCGGCTTTTCGATCGGGGTCGAGATGGGCGGAATAGAAGAACACCATGCCCGCGAGGCCGATCAGGCCCTGCGGAATGCCGGACGGCCGGGCTTTGATATCAAGACGTTCCAGAACGTAGGCATCGCCTTTGCCGCCCTGCGCGCGCGGCAGGTGACGGCGGTGTTTTCCATTGATGCGGTCGCACGGCGCAACGCCCTTCAGGGTGGCGTGAAGCCTGTTCTGAAAGGGCTGTATCCCACGCCCGTTGCTCTGGCACTGCGGGACCCGGCGCTGGCGCAGCGTCTGGCGGATGTTCTGGAAGCCATGCGTGAGGACGGAACGCTGGAGCGGCTTATGGCGCCTTATGGCGTCGTACCCTTTCCCGGACGGATTGTGGTTTCAGGACCGTCCCATCCGTCCGACATGCACTGATACGACACACAAACACGATACGAACGCGGGGCATCGACATGCAGATCTGGAGCTGGCACGGCTTCTTCACCTATCTCGGCAGCCCCTATATCTTCCGGGGCGCGCTTATCACGGTCTATATGACGGCCGTCTCGATGGTGATGGGGTTCCTTCTGGGGCTGCTGATTGCGGTCATGAAGCGCTCGCAGCGCCGTCTGCTGTCCTGGCCTGCACGGTTTTATGTCTGGTTTTTCCGGGGCACACCGCTGCTGGTCCAGCTGGTCGTGATCTATACCGGTCTGCCGAAGCTGGATATCCGGCTGAGTGTTCTGGCGTGTTCGATTATTGGGCTGACACTGAACGAAGCGGCGTATCTCGCGGAAATTATCCGTGCGGGGCTGAATGCCGTGCCAACCGGCCAGATCGCAGCGGCACGGGCGTTGGGCCTGAGCGAGCGGCAAATTGCCTGGCGCATCGCATTTCCGCAGGCGTTCCGGCTCATCATCCCGCCGCTGGGCAATTCGGTGAATGGTCTGCTCAAGACGACCAGTGTGACCTCTGTCATTTCCATGGAGGAACTGATGCAGCGCAGCCAGATTCTGGTGCAGGACCAGTTCATGGTGCTGGAACTGTTTTCGGTGGCGGCGCTGTATTACCTGCTGATGACGACGGCATGGGACTTCCTGCAGCGGCGGATCGAGCATTATGCGGAGCGGCCCTATCGTCGCCAGCAGAAAACCGCAGCGGTTGAGGCCATCGAACTTCCCGTGACGACGCAGGATGCGCGCTGATGTCGGACTGGCTGAACTTCACGTTCAATGACGCCACCGTTTCCGCAAAACCCGGACAGACCCTGACGGCTGCGCTGATGGCCGCAGGCAGAATTGCGCACCGGACGGCGCCGGATGGATCGGAGCGTGGTCCGTTTTGCGGGATCGGGGCCTGTCAGGAGTGTCTGCTGGAGGTGGACGGGCAGATGTCCCGCCGGGGATGCATGACGTCGGTGCGGGACGGGATGCGGGTTCGTAGCAATGACCGTCTTCCGGATGCGGCTGTTTCAGCTTGTCTGGCGAAGGGTGAGGAGCGTCTGGCTGAACATACCTGCGATGTGCTGGTGGTGGGCGCGGGCCCGGCGGGTTTGGTGGCAGCGACCGAACTGGCGCGCGGTGGGATGGATGTTCTCATCGTGGATGAACGCCATATTCCGGGCGGCCAGTATTTCAAACAGAACGTGGTTCATCCGGAGCGGCAGGATGATCAGGGTCGCAAGGGGAGGCACCTGATTGAAGCCATGCGGGCCAGTGGCGCGCGGCTGTGGCACGACACGCTCGTCTGGAGCGCCCATCGCGAAGAGGGCGCTCTTGTCATCGGTGGTCTGCGGGATGGCGAGGCGTTTTATATCCGCACGCAGCATATTATCGTGGCGACGGGCGCACAGGAAACGCCTGCGGCCCGACCGGGCTGGACGTTGCCGGGTGTCATCACGACGGGGGCCGGGCAGACAATGCTGCGTGCCTATGAAGCGGTGGCTCCGGGGCGGATCGTCGTTGCCGGGAATGGGCCGCTCAATCTTCAGCTTGCGGCGGAACTGGTCCGGCGTGGCGCAGACGTGGCGGCCGTTGTGGATTCAGCGCCTGCGCCCGTCAAGCGGCCCTTTCTGTCCACACGGCTATCGGTGGCGTCGCCCCGTCTGGCGCTCACGGGGATACGGCATCTGGCGACATTGCGTCGGGCCGGGGTGTCGGTGCTGTGGGGAAGCGTTGTGACCCGCATCGAGGGCGAGGATCGTGTCGAGCGGGTGGCGGTGAAGCAGCGGGGAGGCGCAGAACGCTGGATCGAGACGCAGACTGTCTGCCTCGGAGACGGGTTCGTTCCTGCCAGCGAACTGCCACGGCTTCTGGGCTGCCGACAGCAGATCCGGAACTGGCCCGTGACTCATCCCGAGACGGGCCGAGAACCCGACGGAAAGACCGATCAGGCGGATGTGTCCGTTATTGGTGAGGCCGGGCGTTTTGGCGGTGCTTTTCTGTCGCAGGCTCAAGGGGTGCTGTGTGCGGCCAGACTGCTGGAACGGGCAGGAAAACCGGTCCCGGCCGGTTTGGAACGCAGTCGGCGGGTATATCGCGATAATGCGCGTTTTCAGGAGCTTCTGTGGAAGCTGTATGATCCGGTTGTCTCGCTGCCGTCCCCTCAGGAGACGACCATCCTTTGCCGATGCGAATGCGTGACCGCAGGGACTGTCCGGGCCCGCGTGTCGGAAGATGGGATCACCGATCTGGCGTCTCTTAAACGAGCGACACGGGCCGGAATGGGGCGGTGTCAGGGGCGGTTCTGTCAGGCCTCGCTGATGAAGATGCTGCCGGAGCCGAAAAACGAAAAGGATTTTACCGCACCGCAGATTCCGCTGCGGCCGGTTCCGGTTGCGGCTCTCGCGCGTCAAAAACCGGAATGGCGAGGGCATGTCCGGGTTTCCATTCCATCGGGGCTGGGAGCAGTGAGGCCATCGGCTTTCGGCGCTGTCGAGACTGTGGATGTCGTGGTCGTGGGTGGCGGGATCGTCGGGCTTTTCACGGCGCTGTTTCTCGCCGAAGCCGGGAAAAGTGTCGTGGTGCTCGAACGTGGTCGGGCCGGAGCGCTGGCCTCGGGCGGCAATGCGGGCAGTCTACACGCGCAGCTCATGGCCTTCGACGCCAGCGCGGATACGGACGGACCCTCCATGCCTGCGCGGACGCTGGCGTTGCAGCGGGAATCCATCCGGATGTGGGAGGCCCTGCGCACGACGTTTGATCGCGATCTGGAGATCAAGGTCAGCGGCGGGCTGGTGGTGGCGGAAACCGAAGCCGATATGGACCGTCTGCGCAGCAAGGTCGCGGTCGAACAGGCCCTTGGCGTCGACGCGCGGCTTCTGGCAGCGAACGAATTGCACGGGATCGAACCCAATCTGAGAGATGGCTTTCTGGGCGGGGCGTATTGCTCCGAGGAAGGCAAGATCAACCCCATGGCGGCAACGCAGGCTGTTCTGGCGCGGGCACGGCGCGCGGGCGTTCGGGTTGAGGAACTTACAGCTTTGTCCGCAATCCAGCCCGACGGCACACGGTTTCATGTCAGTGCGGGGTCAAAGCGCTGGTCGGCCGGTGCCGTGGTGAATGCGGCCGGTGCCTATGCGGGAGAGGTCGCCGGGCTTGTCGGGCGTCGGCTGCCGGTTTTCGGCGCGCCGTTGCAGATGATCGTGACCGAGCCTGTGGCTCCGCTGGTCTTTTCGCTTCTGGCCCATGCAAGCCGGCATCTCACGCTCAAACAGGCCACGAATGGCTCGCTGCTGATCGGCGGCGGGTGGAGTGCGGGGCTTGATCCGGTGCACGGGCATCCGCGACCGCTTCGGGAAAATCTGGAAGGAAATCTCTGGGTGGCACAAAGGCTGGTTCCGGCGCTGGGGGCTGTGAATGTCGTTCGGAGCTGGGCTGCGATGAACATTGATATCGACGGGGCTCCGATCCTTGGAGAAAGTCCGGACGTTCCGGGCTTTTTCACGGCCGTAACGGCCAATGGGGTCACGTTAGCTCCGGCCATGGGGCGGCATGTCGCGGATATGGTTCTGTGCCGCTCCGAACGTCCCGATCTGGAGATCTTTTCTCCCGCACGCTTTTATGGAGATCCGTCATGATCACGCTGGACACTGTGACGAAATCATATGGCGCCTTTCAGGTGCTCAAGGGCTGTTCGGCGGAGATCGGCAGAGGGGAGGTGGTGGTTGTCTGCGGCCCTTCGGGTTCGGGTAAGTCCACGCTCATCAAATGCATCAATGCGCTGGAGACGTTCGAGAGCGGGCAGATCTACGTTGATGGCATGGCTGTGCGTTCCGCGAAAACCGATCATTCGGTGCTGCGGGCGAAAGCGGGGATGGTTTTTCAGAGCTTCGAGCTTTTTTCCCATCTGAGCATTCTGGACAACATCATGCTGGCCCCGCGTCTGGTCCAGAAACGGGGGAAGGAAGAACTTCGCGAGCATGCGAAAACGCTTCTGCGCCGGGTCGGGCTGGAACAGCATGCGGACAAATATCCGATCGCCCTGTCTGGCGGGCAGCAGCAGCGGGCGGCGATTGCACGCGCTCTGGCGATGAAGCCGGATGTAATGCTGTTCGACGAGCCGACATCGGCGCTCGATCCTGAAATGGTGCAGGAAGTCCTTCAGGTCATGACGGAGCTGGCGCGCGAGGGCATGACCATGATGTGCGTCACCCATGAGATGGGATTCGCGCGTCAGGTCGCGACGCGGATTCTGTTCGTGGATGCAGGCGAGATCGTCGATGACTGCCCGGCGGCAGATTTTTTTGCAGGGCGCTGTTCGGCCAGAGCGCAGGCTTTTCTGCGGTTTGAGGAGGCGCACCCCAGCTAAAAGGAAATATTTTCAGCAAGAGGCAACATTCCGCTTCAGGATCGAATTCAGTTCGTATACAAAGAGAATATGAAGTGAGGACTGTTAGGCGATCCGGTGGGAGAAGGCGCTGTGCTTGAAAAGACTTCCTGTTGTGAGAAAACGGCGAGCGAACGTCTGGGTCATGTCATCGACCGGGATTTCGATCTGCGTCAGGTGCCGTTCCTTCAGGATCTCGTCGGCGTCCCGTCGGACAATCCGCCCGGTGACTGCGCGCCGCACGCCCGGTTTTCCGCCGACAGGCTGCGGGCACTCGGTTTTGAAGTTGAATGTCATGCTGTCCCGCAGGACTTCGTGCAACGCCACGGTATGCAGAGCGCGACGAATCTGATCATCCGGGAGCGTTTCGGAAATGGCAGCGGCCCCGTCATTGCGCTCAATGCGCATGGGGACGTGGTTCCCCCCGGCGAGGGCTGGGTGCATGATCCGTATGGCGGCGTTATTGAAGATGGCAGGCTTTATGGACGGGGTGCTGCGGTCTCGAAGGCAGATTTTGCGACCTATGCCTTTGCTCTGCGCGCGCTGAAGGAAGCCGGTTCTGACCTGTCCGGCACGGTCGAGCTTCATCTGACCTATGACGAGGAAATCGGTGGTCATGTCGGGCCGGGTTGGCTTCTCTCGGAAAAGCTGAGCACTCCCGACTACGTCATCAGTGCCGGTTTTACCTATGACGTGATGATTGCCCATAATGGCAGCCTTCAGCTTGATGTGGCTTTCACGGGCAAGGCCGCGCATTCCGCATGGCCCGAGACGGGCGCCGATGCCATCGAGGCGGCGTGCCGTGTGATGACGGCGCTGTACGCCTATCGGGACGGGCTGGCGAAGACGGTCTGTTCCATTCCGGGTATTGAATCGCCGACGCTCGTCATTGGTACGATCAATGGCGGCGTTGCAGCAAACGTCGTGCCCGAACAGGCGACATTCCGGCTTGAACGTCGGATTTTGCCAGACGAAAAAGCGGCCGAGGTCGAGGCGGATCTGCGGCAGCTTATTGTGAATGCGGCAGATGTGCCGGGCGTGAGTTGCGTCGTAACGCAGCATCTTCTGGCGTTGCCACTGGTTCCGGATGTGGGGCAGGCCCCTTTGATCGGAGCCTTGCAGGACGCTGCCGAAGCGGTGTTCGGGGAACGGATTGCCGTCAAGGGTATGCCGTTGTTCACGGATGCCAGAATTTACAGCAATGCGGGCTATCCGACCGTGCTGTACGGGGCTGGTCCGCGTCGTCTTCAGGATGCCAATGGCCATCGTGCGAACGAGCATGTGGTTCTGGAAGATATGCGTCGTGCGACGAAGGTTGTCGCAACGGCACTTTCCCGTCTTTTACGTTCTGAATCCGAGTAATTCCGAATTCGGAATAAAAATCCCGCATAATTCCGTTATGCGATCCGACTGTTTCTGACTGATATCCCTGTGCTGCGCCAGGGCGATGGAGCCGATTATGAACATCAGGAAACTTGCGCTTTACTCTACGTTCCTCTCCGTCAGCGTCTGTAGTGGATCGGTTTTTGCAGCCTCGGAAAAAGCCGTGCCGGAGCCGGCGAAGGCCTCCGTCCACAAAGCGCCGTCCAAAACGGTATCTCCGAAGACGCGCAGGCCGTCTGCCGCGAAGCATCGGCCTGCGGATGTCATCGCCGGAAGCGAAGAAGGCGTGATCGTCACCGGAACGCATGCGTCCAACCGCCACGCCCGTCAGAGCACCAGCCCGATCACGGTCCTGTCCAGTGCGACGCTGCGTCGCTCAGGCATGATGAACCTCGCCGATGCGCTGACCAAGACCTATCCGTCCATCAATATGAGCACGATGGGCAATGACGCCGGTGCACTGACGTCTTTCATCCGGATGCGCGGCCTCAATCCGAATCAGGTTCTGGTTCTGCTGGATGGCAAGCGTCGGCACACCACGGCCAACATCAATGCCGATGCCGGTCCGAATTTTGGCGCGACGCCCGTGGATCTGAACATGATCCCGTCCAACATGATCGATCATATCGAGGTTCTCGAAGACGGCGCCGCTGCGATGTATGGTTCTGACGCCATTGCCGGTGTGGTGAATATCATCACCAAAAAGCAGGATCACGGGCTGAATATGAGCGCTCAGACGGGGGCGAACGCCTATAACGGCGATGGTTGGCAATACCAGCTCAACGCTGATGGTGGCTTCAAACTTGGCCGTGATGGCTATGCTCATATTGCGGCACAGGTTTACCATACGGACCATTTCGTAACCAACACGGTTGATAATCGTCTGGCGGGTTATGTCCCACCGGGGGCAGCGAACGAGCTGTATACCGGGTCGGTCAAAGTGCCCAAGAACTCTAACAAGATCATGAGCACGCCGGAAGAAACGCGCGAAAATCTGGGGATCGATTTCGGCAAGAACCTGACCGATGATATCCAGTTTTACGGGCAGATCACCTACGCGCACCGCCATGCCGAAGCGTATGAGAATTATCGTGTTCCCTCGGGTGCCAGCGCCAGCAATCCGGAGCTGTTTCCATATGGCTATTCGCCGCTGGAGACGATCGACGAGAACGATTATGCTGCGACGCTGGGCCTGAAGGGTCGTCACTTCCTCGGTTTCGACTGGGATCTGAGCAGCACCTGGGGTGAGGATCTGGACAAGATTTCCAACCAGAACACCACCAATCCGAACATGTACGCCGCCACGGGCTACACGCCGACGACGGTGCGGACCTCCAATTTCCGTCTGGCACAGTGGACGAACAATCTTGATCTGCGCCGGAACTTCAAGATTGCCAACGTGGTCCCCGTCACGGTGGCTTTCGGTGGCGAACAGCGTCTGGAACAGTATACTATTCTGGCTGGCGAACCCGCATCTTACGAATATGGTGGCACTTCGGCGCTGGCGGGTCTGACGCCGCAGGATGCTGGCAAGTGGGATCGTGATGTCTGGGCGGCCTATCTGGATGGCGATTTCCATCTGCTGAAGAACTGGGATCTCGATTTCGCCGGCCGTTTCGAACACTATACCGACGTCGGAAACACCGAGAACGGCAAAGTCTCCACGCGTTACGACATCACCAAGCGTATTGGCCTGCGTGCGACGATCAGCAACGGTTTCCGCGCGCCGACCATGGCCGAACAGCATTACAGCGCCATCAATGTCGGGCCGACATCGGTGCTGGGACTGTTACCGGTTTCGTCTTCCGAAGCGCGTGCGACCGGGGCGTCTCCCCTCAAGCCCGAACGCTCGACCAGTGCGACGGGTGGCATCGTTCTTGAACCTGTCGACGGTTTCCATGTCGAGGCCGATGTCTATCAGATCAACATCCGCGATCGCGTCGTGCAGGGTGGTAACGTGACGGGTCCGGCGGCGATTGCAGCATTGGAAGGCATGGGCGTTTCGCTTCCGGCCCTGACGCAGCTTTCCGAAAACGCCGTGCAGACCTATTACTTCACGAACGGTGCCAGCACGCGGACGCAGGGTCTGGATATCAAGGCGGATTACATGTTCCGCATGCATCGCTTCGGCAACCTGAGTCTGTCGATGGCGCTGGACCTGAACCGTACGCGTCTGTCGCATAACGGCATGTCTGCGACGGGATCGCCGCTGCTGAATGCGCAGAATATTGCTTACCTCACGACGGCTTATCCGCGCAGCAAGATCATTCTGAATGCGTTCTGGACAATCGGGAAATGGGACGTGAACCTGCGCCAGACCCGTTATGGCGAAACGACCGGTATGATGACGTATCAGGACTGGACGCCTACGGCGGCGATCTGTCCAATTGATGGCAAGCAGCTTCAGCAGTCCAGCAGCTGTTTTGCGCAGTTCAAGAACTCTCCGCGCTGGCTGACGGATCTGGAGATCGGGTATCGGGTCAATTCGCGCTGGCATCTGGCGGTAGGGGCGAACAACATCTTCAATATCCGTCCGCGCAAGCTGCCGGGTGAGCTGAACCAGCTTGGTGCCAACCCTTATGATACGTTCTCGTCTCAGGTGCCGATGACGGGTGGGTATTATTACGGGCGTGTGAACTTCACGCTCTGAGGGCTCTTATCTTCGTCTGTGGATGTGTTACGGTTGGTATCAGGCAAACATATCTGCAGATGAATGATGAAAAACGGGATTGCGTGGGGTGTGGGGGCGGGTGCTCTGGTTGTCGGGCTGGGGGTTCTTGGCCTGACGATGCAGCATCCTCAGGCGGCGCGGCCGGACCCATGCGCGGCAGCATCTGACAAGCGGCCCCAGAACTGCCCTGAGCAGGGCAGTTCTTCGGGGCATGGTGTGTATATCTCCTCCGGCAGGGACCGTGACGGCCGGGCCGGGCATGGCGACGGCGAGGCTGAGTCCGCGGGGCATGCCGGGTTTGGGGAAAGCGCGGGCGGACATGCGGGCGGGGGCGAATAGGGTCGGTCCGTGGGGCAGATCCGCCGCCTGACGTCCTGTGCGAGGCCGGACTGGCAGAGTCAGGCCGATCGGCTTGGTTATCATTATTATCGCAATACGGATGGAAGTTTCGCATGGCGTGAGGACGTGCGTTACGAGTTTGATGCGCAAGCGGTGGCGTGTGTTCGGAACGTGGCCAAAACGCTGCATCGGCTCTGTCTGGAGGTTGTGGACGAGGCCGTTCGGCGGCCTGACGGGCTGGACGCGTTTCATATTCCGGCTGCCATGCAGGATGTGGTGCGGGAGTCCTGGAGGCGGGGGGGACCCGTTTCTGATCGGGCGGTTTGATCTGGCGTGGTGTGGCGGGCGGCCAAAGCTGATTGAATATAATGCCGATACGCCTGCGACACTGCCGGAAAGCACGCGGATGCAGGACCTCTGGCACCAGCAGTGCGGCGGCTCTCATGACCATGCGCCTCTGGAAGCGCGGGCTCTGGTGGAGCGTCTGGCCGGGCTGAGGCGTGCGGGGCGGATAGGGCACATGGTGCATATCGTGCCCTATCCCGACAATCTCGAAGACACCACGCATGCCGTTTATTACCGGGAGTGGGCGGAGCAGGCGGGCTTGGAGGCGGTTCACTGCGAGTTGCGGGATCTGGAGGTGACGAAGGATGGTCAGCTTCTGCATCGGGGGCGGATCGTTCGCAGCATGATCCGCATGTATCCCTGGGAGTTGATGTTCCGCGATTCCGGGGTGCGGCATCTGCGGGAGTGTGGGTGTACGTTTCTTAATCCGCCCTGGACGACGCTTTTGTCGAACAAGGCGCTTTTGCCAGCTTTGTGGCGGCGGTATCCCGGGCATCCCAACCTGCTGGCGGCGGGATATGCGCCCGAGGATCTGCGTCGCGGGCGTGGGGGGAAGGCCGGGGCGCCTTATGTGGAAAAACCGATCCATGCCCGGGGCGGAGAGAATGTGCGCATCATTGCAGGCGGACGGACGGTCTGTGCCGAGGGCGGGACGTATGGGGCGTATCCGAAAATTTTTCAGGAATTTGCGGATCACCGGATCGACGGGGTGACGGCATCGGTCGGGGCGTGGATCGTGGGGGAGCGGTTTGCGGGACTGACAATGCGGGAGAGTGCGGACCCGATCGTGCGGCATACATCGCCCATCGTGCCGCATCTGGTGCGCGACGCGCCGGGCAGGCTGGCGCGATGGCGGGGAGTGCTGGGGAAGCGTTTCTAAAAAACTTCACATGTTACGGCCCATCTTTTGCCACATGGACGGCCCAGCGTTCTGTAGGGTGCCGACTCCCGTTATCGCCCCGTTTCGCGAGGATGCCATGCGATCAGTCAGCGCAATCAACAGGTTTGGGTGGGGCCAGCGGGATGGCTCCAGTTCTGGTCTGTCCGTTCAGGACTGGCTGGCGGGTCAGTTGACCGGGCCGGACAGGGCCGTGTTTGCGGGTGTGGGGCCGTGTGCTGACGGGCTGGTGGCGCTGCGGGAACAGCGGAAGGCCAAGATGCAGGGTGATCCGCTGGTCAAGCCGATCTTTCAGGCTGAAGTCGCAACACAGATGGATAATCTGTTGCTGACGGAGCAGCCGTTCCGGGAGCGGCTCGTCTGGTTCTGGTTCAATCATTTCACGGTCAGTCTGCGGCAGGGCAGTACGCGCGCCGTTGTGGGCGCCTATATGCGCGAGGCGATCCGCCCGCATGTGACGGGGCGGTTTTCGGACATGCTGCTGGCGGTCATGCGGCATCCGGCGATGCTGATGTATCTGGACAATGCGTCTTCCATCGGGCCGGACAGCGCGGCGGGGCGCAGAAGCCATCGCGGGCTGAACGAAAATCTGGCCCGCGAATGTCTGGAGTTGCATACCGTCTCGCCTGCTTCCGGGTACAGTCAGGCGGATGTGACGTCCTTTGCCGCGATCCTGACGGGATGGGGCGTGGATCTGAAGGCTGACGAACCGGGGTTTGTGTTCCGCGAAAAGGCGCATGAGCCGGGTGTGAAAACGCTCATGGGACAGGCTTTCCCCGAAGGCGAGGACGGCGGCGTGCAGGCGTTGCAGTTTCTGGGCACGCATCCGGCGACCTACCGTCATATTGCGACGCAGATGGTCCGGCATTTCGTTTCGGATACGCCAGCGCCGGCCTCCGTGCGGCATGTCGAGGGTGTTTTGCAGGCCAGTGGTGGGGATCTGCGGGCGGCGTCTCTGGCGCTGGGGGCATTGCCGGAACCGGCTTTGGGCGGGGGCAAGTTCCGCTCTCCCATGGATTATGTCACGGCGGTTCTGCGGGCGTTGTCCGTGGGGGGCGCGCCCAGCCAGCCGGGCGATCCGCATTCTCCGGCACATCAACTGGTTTCGGGTTTTGCGTCGCTCGGGCAGCCGCTGTGGACCGCGCCGCTGCCCAATGGCTGGAGCGACGATGCGGCGGACTGGTCCGCGCCTGCGGACATGCTGGCGCGGACGGACTGGGCCTGGCGCGTGGCGGCGCATGTCCGAACCGGCGATCCGATGGATGTCGCCGATATTGCCCTTGGTCCGGCCCTGCGACCGCAGACCCGCACAGCCATGCATCATGCCGGGTCGCGTCAGGATGCGCTGGCCCTGCTGTTTTCCTCTCCTGAATTCCAGAGGCGCTGAGCCATGATGATATCCCGTCGTACCGCTCTGCTGGGTCTGACGTCCGCCTGGACGCTCGGGCGGTCTTCCCTTGCTTTTGCGGGCTCTTCCGGTGGGCCGGATGATCCGCGGTTGGTGGTGATCCTGCTTCGCGGTGCGCTCGACGGATTGTCGGCCGTGACGCCGTATGGAGATCCGGATCTGGCGTCGTATCGCCGGGCGCTGGTTCTGCCCGAGCCGGGGCAGGAGGGCGGGCTGCTCGATCTGGGTGGGTTTTACGGGCTGCATCCGTCTCTCGTGACGCTGCATGGGCTGTATGGTCAGGGGCAGATGCTGCCGATCCATGCCGTTGCGGGGCATTATCGCAGCCGATCGCATTTCGAGGCGCAGGATTATCTGGAGAGCGGGGCGGATGAGCGTCTGGGGAGCGGATGGCTGAACCGGGCTGTTTCCGTGCTTCAGGGCAAGGCGAACCGGCCGGATGGGTATGGGCTGGCGATGGGGCTGACGGTGCCGCTTCTGCTGCGCGGTTCGGCGCGGGTTGGGAGTTATGCGCCTGCGGGGAGCCAGCACCCGGATGCGGATCTGTATGGCCAGATTCTGGCGCTGAATGCGTCCGACCCGGTGACGGGACCGGCGTTACGGAATGCTCTGAAAGCGCGGGGATTTTCGGATGCCGCCATGACGCAGGGGGGCATGGCTGCTGCGCCGGGCGTGGATGCTGCGGGCAAGCCCCGGAAAATCGACGCGTTTACGCAGCTTTCCACGGCGGCGGGGGAGATGCTGGCCACGGCGCATGGTCCGCGTGTGGCGGCGCTGGAAATCGGGGGGTGGGACACCCATGCCG